>JACERO010000029.1 GCA_013911135.1 Candidatus Nitrosopumilus sp.
CAAATTGTTATTAGTTGATAGAGAGTTTTTTACAGCTGGAATAATTTCTGTGATAAAACAAAAACACTTGAAATTTCTAATGCCTGCAAAAAAGACTCCAAGAATTAAAGATGCCATTTTACAATATGTTAATGGAGATAGAAAATCAATTTCAAATTGTATGATACAATCCGCATCAGGGCATGTCGAGTCATTTACTCTAGTCATTTTACCAAACAAGAATGCAAGAAAAAAATCAAATCTTACAGACCAGTACATTACATTTGCAACAAATATTTCACCAAAAGAAATATCACACAACATACAATCCATTCCAACTGATTACAAGCAACGGTGGGGAATAGAGACAGGTTATGCCTGCATAGGAAGATTCAGACCAAAAACTATAGTTCAAACCAATCCATAAGGTTGCTATACTTTTACTATTCATTAATTTTGTACAATGCATGGATTATTACAAATTTGATAATATCTGAAGAATCGGATATACAAAATTACAAACCAATCATATCAATTGAAACTCTCAAATATTTCTTTGTGAAAATGATTGTGTATTATTTTAGAAATAACAAAAATAATTATTTCCTAGAATGTGTAATTTGATGTACTTTCCCATCTACTGATTTTTTGATTGAATTGCTTTATTGCCTCCAAAAGTTCTTTATCCTACATAAAATTGTGAAAACTCGTGTATCAATCTTAATTGATGAATTCTATTAAAAGAATATCTCTGATTAACTGAACGATTGTTTAGTATCATTTAACATACTTTCAACTTCAACAATCTTACAATAACATAAATTCACTTGATATGGTTTCATAATTCTATGTGAGCATTAATGATAATTTGTAATCTTGCTATGGATTATTTGATTCATATTGTATGATTAAATATGAAAACATCCCTCAGACATTTTGTTATCTGTGATAAAATAACTAGTTATTGAACACTAGTTGTCACTGTCACTCCATTTTCATTTGGAATGAATGTATGCTCAGCTTGAGCCACTCTTTGTTCATCTACTTCAATAAGAATAGGATAAGCTTGAACTGCTTTTTTCTTTATTAAAATTCCTAGTAATTCTCTTGCTTTCTTTTCTTCCCATTCTTTTGTTATCCATCTTAATGCAAATGGTAGCATGTTAAAATTCTCCCAGATAAAATCAAGTAATCTATCAGCTTCCGAATCTTTTATTTTCTTTCGTGAATTTATGGCAAAAATATTTTTTATTTGCCCATTTCTAACAAATCCCCCACCTTGTTCTGTTGTTACAAATGGTTCACATGCATACGCGGAATTTTCTGAAAGTGAAAATCCACCAATTGACCAAATGTTTGGAATAGATTTTCCAGCATGTATTGTGTATTGTTCTAATGAGTGCCCACTAAGATTTGCAATTGGTTTGAATCCTCTTTGTTTTATTGTGGTTTCAATTGAACGGCCAATATCACTTACTTTTACCCCTGACTTTATCATAGACATTGCATTTCCTAATGCATCTTCAGCTGCTTGAACCAATCCGTCAAATTGGGCATCATAACAAACAGTTACTGCAGTGTCTGCAATATATCCATTAATTTGTGCACCCAAATCAATTTTTACTAAATCAGTATCCTTGATTGTAATTGGATCATTTGGTTCTGCAGTATAATGAGCTGCAACTTCGTTAATACTAGTATTTACTGGAAATGCACATTTTGCTCCTCTTTTTTTAATCTCCCCTTCAACTTCTTCACAAATTTCATAAACTGTTTTTCCAATCCAGTTTTTTACTCTGACCATCTCTCTTACTTCTGAAGCAATCTTTCCTGCTTTGATGTAGTCATCTATTTGCATATTTTTGATCTTTTGCGTGCCTTTAAAATGATTACCTGGAGATTTGGCTTTTTACTATGGACAAATTTCTTGTATATTCTATTTCTCGTTCAACATTTTGGGTAAAATTACCGAAAATATTGATGGAGGACTATTGTAGACTATTTTTCCACCATGTTGCTCTACAATCATTTTACAAATGGATAGTCCCAAACCACTTCCATGTGTTTTAGTTGAAAACATAGGCTCAAATACCTTTGATTCAACTCCTGCTTTGATCCCAATACCTGAATCTTCAATTCCTATCTCTATGTATTCTTTATTTTCATTTACTCTAATCTTGATGTATCCCTCATTGTCAATTGCTTCAAGTGCATTTGTTAGCAAGTTTGTAAAAACAGCTTCTAATTTTCTTGAATCACATAAAATCTTGGTATCATTGTATGTTTTTTCCAAGTTGACTGTAGATGGCATCTCTATTCCCTCTAATGAAGATGAAATTATTTCATCTAGTGAAAGTTTCTTTCATGTTAAGATCTGATATTCTAACAAATTCTAAAACATCTTCAATGATATGAACCATGTCTGAAATAGACTTGTCAATTTTTTTCTGATGTTTTATCTTCTCTAAAACATTAAGTTTGGATTATTACATAAAATTTCATGGGACATTCTTAGTTTAGATAAAGGATTTCTAATATCATGAGCCAGCCTTGATGTAAATTGGCCAATAATTGCTATCTTTTCTGCTCTCATTAAATTTTTTGACTGCTCTTCAATTTTTTTCTCTAGGAAAACCTGTTTTACTGCTAACTCCTTTTCTTTTCTTATCACTTTTCCAAGGTCGATTTTAAGCATACTGTTTAATTTATCATAGCGATCTTTTTCTGTTTTGACTACTTTGAGATCGTTTTCAAGCTTTTCATTACTTACTTTAATTGTATTTGCTACATTCTCAACAAATGAAATTTTGCTTTGTAATTGTTGATTAACAAGAGACATTTCTTCTGCTCTTTCGTTGGCAAGCTTATTCATCTCCTTCATATGCATGTCATTTTCTTGGAGTGCTTTTTTTGCTAATTCCAAGTCTTTTAATGCATTTACTGAAATTTCTGATAAATCATGTAATACTGGATCTCTATCATATTAATTATTTGATAACACAATTTAATTTTTTAAAAATGTAATATTATTACAAGTGTTTTTTTTTTTGAATAAAATGTGAACCTCTTAAAGTTCGTGTAAATAGTGCCTAAAAATATTATTTGAGTGAAAAACTCCAATACCGAATCTAGACATAGACAATTATGAAATTATTTTAGATGCCTGTTTACTGTTATTTTTAATTGGACTAGATTCATTTATTAACAAAAATTTTTCAGTTTCTACCCATTTTGCACTTGTTAGAGCAAACTCACTGTTGCATTTTTTACACGAATACATTGATTTTGGTTCTGAAAATTTCTCCTTGCATTCATTACAAATAAAATACTCATGTATTTTTCTATAGTCTACGCCTACTGCAGTTATTAGTTTTTTGCATTTCGGGCACATCTCATCTTTGTATTCTTTTTCAAGTGATACATTTCCACAAGAATAGTGCTCTATCAAGTCTTTTTGTGTGAATTTTTCCAAGTTGCAATTCGGACACAAAAAGAATTCTTCTACTAATATGGATTCACAGTTATTACATGAAATCATTTTTGTTTTTCCAATATTTTTTGCCTTATCACTTGATTCTAAAAATTCTAGAAACTCTTTTATTGTTTTAGAATTTGTTCCTGTTAATTCAGATAATTCTAAAACATTGATGTTTTTTCTTGTAGATAATATTAATTGAATTATATTTTGAGTGTGGTATTCTTTTTCGTCATGGTACTCTTGTTTTATTTTTTCAATTATTGATGTAACTTTAGGCATGGATAGTGGAATTTCAAGTATATCAAATACTCCTATCATTAGAACCATATTTGTTAAAATATTTTTTTCAGGAGATTTCAACAAAATTATTTTGGTATGCGCATTAATTTCAAGTATTTTTGCAATAGTTTTCATGATTGATGAGTCGTTTGAAAAAAATGACAGAAAAATTATTGCTTCTTCATAATTTTCATGGATTTGTTTAAAAATATGAAATCCTTGTTCTATGTTTTCACAAAATTTGATTACATTAAATCCTATTTTTTTTAATATGAATGATAATTGTAGGCATATTATTTTATTCTTTTCTATTACTATGATGTTCTTATTTTTTAAATTTGTTCGTTTGAATAGTTCTAATTCTAATTGTGTTCCTTGTAGTTCATCATTGTAAGCTATGCAATCTTCGTCTAATCTGGCTGTTTGAAAGTCTATGGACATTTTTAATACTACATATCAATATGGATGAAATCCTTCATGTAGTGTTGTATTTTTGTTATGTACAAATAGTTGGGTTATGCAATGTTTGCATTTTGCTTTCGTTTTTATATTTACAATAAATCTAGTTCAGATTTATTTTAGGAATTAAGTTATCTTCAACTGTGCTTAATATTTTCTCTAGAGTAATAGGCTTGAAAATAATTTCACGTATGTTATAGCTCTTTAGCGTGTTTAATTCTTTGTCAGAAAGAGTTGCTGCAGTAAGTACTATTATTTTGGATGTATCAAAATTTTTCTGTTTTAATTCTTCAAGTATATCAAAACCACTGAATTTAGGCATAAACAGGTCTAGAAAAATTAAATCAAAATCTTCACTGAAAATCCGCTTTAAATCAGTTTTAGGATCATTTTCTGAGATGTAAACATGTTTTTTCAACGTAAGTATTTTTGAAAAAACGTCCGTTATCTTGGATGTATCATCAATATGAAAAATTCACATATTTTGATTAACTTTTGAGCATTTTAATTTAATGTATGTCTGATGTAAACATGCAGAAATTAATTTGAAATTTTAGGAGTTGATGTTGATTTTAGATGTACTTCAGTATCATCCTTAGGTTTACCTACTGGAATAGTGAAATAAAATATAGAGCCTTTTCCAACTTTGCTTTCAACCCAAATCTTTCCCTTCATACCTGTAACTAATCCTTTACAAATAGAAAGACCAAGTCCTGAACCTCCATGTTTTCTTGTAGTTGAAGTGTCTACTTGATAGAATTTCTGAAATAGATTTTTTTGGTCTTCAGTTGATATTCCAACACCATTGTCTTTTACCTGAAATAACACTGAATTTTTCTTTATCGAAGCATTGATTTCTATTTTTCCATTATTTGGATCAACAAAATCTATTGCATTAATTATGATGTTTTTCATAACTTGGAGGATTCTTTTGTAATCTGAATACATAGTTCCAATCGAAAGTGTAGTATTTTTAAAAGTAATTTCTTTGTGTAACAATATTTGTTCAGCTTGCTCAACCGCCTCATTCATCATTTCATCAATTTTAATTTCTTCAGAAGAAAATGACATATTTTCCAAGTCTAGTTTATAGGAATCAAAGATATCTGACACCAATTTTGTTAATTCATCTGCAGAATCTGAAATAGTAGTTATGGCGTCTAGTTGATCAGTGGTTAATTTACCTAAAATATTTTCATTCTTTAAAGCACCAGCCCAAAGTATTATTGGAGTTAGAAGTGTCTTTAACTCATGAGAAATCATTGCAAGAAATTCTTCCTTTAATTTCTCTACTTTTTTGTTTCTCTTTAGTGCATTAGATAATTCAATTGCTTGTAAAGATAATACATCTTCTATCCACTTTTGCTCTGTGATGTCTGTTCGAATTATTATGTATCTTTCTGGCTTTTCATTTTTCCCAATTAATGGAGTGATCACAGTTTTTGCCCAATAATTCGTACCATCTTTTGCAATGTTTTTAACATCTCCTCGCCAAACTTTTCCTGAGGAAATTGTTTTCCATATGTTATCTGCAAATTCAGGAGGATGTTCATCGAACTTTAAAATTTTATTACCGATTAGTTCTTCTTTGGTATATTTTGAAATATTACAAAATTTGTCATTAACATACGTTATGGTACCTTTGTTATCTGTAATAGCTACAATTGCTGATTCATCTAATGCATATTTGAATTTCTCTAATTCGTCTGTTTGCTTTTCAATTTCGTGTCCCATCTCAACTTTCATTTTGAATTGCTGTTGAAATGATTTGGAAAGAACTATAATGATTAGCATATATCCAATGTCCTTTAGAATATGTGCCACATTAAATGTAGAATCAAAATTTGTAGCAGACATTGCAATTATCCCTTCTGCAAATAAACTAATTACAACATATCCTGCAAGTCCTTTGAAGAATATATCATTAATTTTATAGTATCCTTTTTTGAAATAAAAAAATAATACTGTGGCAAAAGCACCTACTGCCAATACATCATATGGTCTGAAAAGTGGCCCATTAAGAAGAACACTTGGTAATGGTGCAAGCATCGAAAATCCTATTGAGCTTCCAACTATTGCAAACATGGTAATGATAGGAACAAGTATTGACTGTTTTTTTTCTTGAGTTATCATTTTGTTTTCTATTAATCGTGGAACGTACATTACAAAGGCAATGATGAGCGTTGCTGCGTCTATAATTCTTCCAGCAGCCCATGTTTGAGGAATAAAGTATGCAAGAAAAGATGTTTGTCCTGCATACGTTATAGATACTAAAGCATGAAGAAAATCAATAGATGCACTTGCTATGAATCCTAACCCTAAAAATAAAAAGAATCTATCCTCTGTACTCTATATCGTGATATACAATAAATTGCAATTATTCCATCAAAAATCACGGCAAAGATTTCAAAGTAAAAATGATTTATTCCATCTAAGAAAAATGCATTAGGATATGGAACTGACCACAATCCAACTATCGTAAGAGGGATCATTGGAAATAGAATGTATTTTGTGATTGTAGAGTTTTGATACCATTTTTGATTAGCTGTTTCTGAACTAGCTAACATTGCATTTTACTTCCTTTGGTTAAGAATGAATTCATATTTCCATCCATCTAATGCTAAAAACTTATTTTTTCTCATAAATGTCACCCATTTGGTTGTAGAATTTTCATAATTTTGTCCAATTGAAATGGTTTTTCAATAATTGAAATATGATGTGATGTCATTAACTCTAAGATACATGGGTCTCCTGAAAACGCAGTCATAAAAATAATTTTTGCATTACTATCAAACTCTTTAATTTCTTTAAACGCATCACAACCATTCTTGATTGGCATTCTTACATCCATAAATACAATATCGGGCATTTTTTCTTTATACACATCAATTGCTTCACATCCGTTATCTGCAAGTAAAATTTTAAATCCTAATGACTTTGCAATAAAAGAAAATGATTTTTTGATCTCCTCAATATCATCTACAATTAATATTATTTTTGTTTTTTGGGCACTATCTATAGTTTCTAATTCACAATTCATGAATCAATACCTCCTGTTGAAATTCCTTAAGTTCTGAGATTAATTCTTCTGTATTGATAGGTTTTGGAATAATTTTTTTAACACCTTTTTTAACAAGTTCTGCTTTTTCTTCACTCTTTAGTGTCATTGCAGTAAAAACAAAAATATTTGGCATTGGTGATTTTTGTTGCACAAGTTCATCTAGAACATCAAACTCACTAAAATCAGGCATGGTAAGATCTAAAAACACCATATCAAATTTTTGCTCAGATAAAAGTTTCAGGCCTGTTTTTCCATCATAGCAAGAAGTAACATCATGTCCATATAATTTAAGAATTTTAGAAAATGAGTGTACAATTAATTTTGTGTCATCTATGTGTAGTATTCTCAACAAATTATCTTTGAATTTATAAATTTAATTTATTGTCTGATCATTTCAAACATACGTCATAACAAAAATGATCGTTTTATCATTTCATGGATGTTTGTTTGAAAGAATCAAACTATTCAATAAATTATGTAATTCTATTCTATGAGTATGTCTAGGAAATTTCCAATTTTATTAGTGGTAGATGATGCACCAGCTTTTAGAAAATTTTGCCAGAAAATTCTAGGAAAATCAATTAAATGGATTCGTGTATATGTTGCCAAAGATGGAATTGAAGATCTCCAAGCATATCGACAGTATAAACCTGATTTAGTTTTATTAGATATTAATATGCCTAGATTGGATGGTATATCTGTACTAAAAGCTATAATGAAAGATGATATTAAATCCAAAGTTATTGTAACTACTGCTTTTGATGATAGTCAAGAAAACATTAATCACATGATGAAACTTGGTGCATATTCTTTTCTTCCAAAACCTATGAACCTTCTTCTCTTAGTGAAGAGCGTATCTGATGCATTATACAATGGACACGTAGCAGGAACAAGCACTCAAATTGGAAAATCATTTGTGTTAAATGAAAATTATACCTAATTTTTATAATGAGTAAAAAGATCTGAATGTTTTGTATCTGTGAAGCTTAAATTGGGTAACTTTTAGGATTCACTGGGATCGTGGTCTAGCTTGGTATGATTCTGCGTTTGGGACGCAGAGGTCGCGAATTCAAATTTCGCCGATCCCACGCTAATCATTATCTTATTATCAAATTATTATTCAATACTACTGCCGAGCAATGAAGAAGAGTTAGAGTAATGACTTTGAAATGAAGACAACTAATTGGCTCTGAGCTCCGGCATGTTTTTATTAATTCGATGATGTCTTGATTTTATTGAAATTTGAAAGACGCGACATTCTTTTGATTGTGGGACTTTTGCTTTTTATGATTGGTCTGATACCTTTCATGGGCCTTGCTTATGCCGTGATTATTGTAGCAATCATGTATTTTGGAATCAAAGTGTATGTGGGAAAGAGAAAACAATCAATTGAAAGAGATGTAGGAGAAGGAATCTGTATGGAATGTGGTTCTAAAATAATCAATAAGAAATGTCCTAGTTGTGATGATTCTCAGGAATAATTTCTACATATTCTTTAATCCTGAAAAATTAGGTTAATTTTTGATAATTCTTCAACATGCCTAAGTTAATCCAAAATGTGTCATCTTTCACTGTTTGGTAGTTTTACGCAAACAAATCATAAATTGCATTATTCCTTAGAATGAGATGTTTGAATTCAAAAATTATCCTTATTGTTATTGTGCCGATAGTTATCGGGTTGGTGATATTTTCAATATCTGGTAATTTTAATTCAATCAAACACCAGAACCAATTAAAATTGCAATTAATGAATGGCCTGGATATGCCCATGCATTTCTTGCATACGAAAAAGGATTCTTTGAAAAAAATGGTGTAGATGTAGAATTAGTTTTTGATAGGGATTACAGTGTATCTCAACAACGCTACGTTGATGGTGAAGTTGATGGTGTCTTTGAAGTACTATCTGATACAATGTTTAGAAATACTCAGGGATTACCATCAAAAGTTGTTTATCTAATGGACTATTCTGAGACTGGAGATGTTATTGTTGGTTCAATTAATTCCATTGAAGAACTAAAAGGACAAACAATTGGAGTTGAAGGCATAAACACATTTTCACATATCTTTGCTCTTAAAACAATTGAATCACATGGAATGACAGAAGGTGATGTTTTTTTTGAGATGGTACTGGCAGCAGATGTAGTCCAAAAATTAGATGATGGAACTATTCAAGCTGGACATACTTGGGAGCCAACCAAATCGATAGCTATTGAAAAAGGATACAATGTATTATCTAATGCTGGTGATTTTCCATATTTAATAACCGATGTTTTAATTTTTACTCCATCTATCATTGACAAACGTCCAGATGATATTATAAAAATAATTCAATCTATCGATGAGGCTCAAGAATATCAAAAAACAAACCTTGATGAGTCTGTTAGAATTATGGCAGAGTCAGAAAATGTGTATAGAGACTACATGTTGTCTGGATTAGATACTGTTTTTATATCTAATCTTGATGAAAACATCAAAGTTATGGATTTTGCAAATGATCTTACTTTGAAAAATTCCATTGATAGTATTTCGCAATTCTATTTGGAGCGGGGACAAATTTCATACAAGCCAACGTTTGATGATATTGTAGAACCAAAGTTTGTATTACAGTTGAGAGACTAAATGAAACTAATTACAACAATTGTACTTTCAAGTATTTCCCTTGTCGCATTTACCTTGATTGCCTCATCTTTTATTGTATTGAATACTTTTTCAGATGAAATAGAAAAAACTGTGACTTCAGATATCACAATTTTAACATCAAATGCATTGGATAAGGTAAATCGAATAATGAATACAAGAATCAGTGACACTGAATTTCTGACATCTGAATTAAACCTAAACTTGGTAGGAAATAATCTTTCTATAAAAGAAAAAATAGATTATTTGAGAGATTTTGAAATTCAAACCCAAATGTACACTTCTATTTCAATTTATGATCTGAATGGAATTAAAATTGGTGATACCCGGAATCTGCTCGTTGGAGAAGATGAATCAAATGAACCTTTTTTCACAGAAGCAATCCAAGGAAAAACATATCATGATGATCTTCCTGTAGAATCAAAAAGTTAGGTATTTCAATCATACATTTTTCTGGTCCGCTATATGATGAGAATGGCAATATTAATGGAGTATTAGTATTAAGATTCTCACTTAGTAAAATAAGTGATATTTTAGGTGAAGATGTAATATATTCAAAGTCAATAGAGGTACACTTGATATCCAATGAGGATTGATCCTTTATGCAAGTCACCCTCACCAAAGTGTTTTGACTGAGGTGACAAAATTAAAAACCATGCAAAATTTCTTTCAGTCTACTGACACACAAATTTCATTTTTTGCACTAATTGATGAGGGAGATGAAGCATTGTTTACTGCAGTTAAGCAAGAAGGATTCCAGCAATATGCCGGGGATGATTGGATTTTAGTCTTTGATATCCCTAAAGATATTTTATTTTCAGAATTGAATCATGTACGACTCAATGTTTTGTACATTACATTAACTATATTTTTAATTTCTATTGTGGCATCAGTATTTCTTGCAAGGTCTATTTCTAAACCATTGGATAATTTAGTTAATCTATCACAAGTAGCAAAAGGTAAGTTAGGCAAAAGAATTGTACCAAAAGGACATAATGAAATTATTACTTTGAGTGAATCATTTAACTTTATGATTGACTCTATTAGATCTCAACAGGAACTACTTGAAGAAAAAGATGAATTGTTACAACTAAAAAATTTAAAACGTGAAGCAGAGTTGTTGGAAAAACAAAAAGAAATGATCGTATCTACGCGATTTTCAGCAATTGGTGAATTAGCTGCAAGAATTGCACATGATATTAAAAACCCATTAAGTGTAATCAAAACTTCTAATTCTAATTTGAAGAGAATAAAAGATAATCCAGAAGCCTTTGAAAAAGCAATAGGTAGAATTGATCGTGCAATAGATCGAATAACACATTAAATTGATGATGTAATGACTTTTGTAAAAGAAAGTAAGTTACAGTTAGAATCCACACCTCTTGTTGAATTTTTTAATTCAATTGTTACTGATATGGGTATTTCTGATAAAATCACAATACATATGCCTACAAATGATGTTACTATACAATCTGATAAAATAAAATTACATTCATTGTTTTCTAATTTAATACTGAATGCAATTCAAGCTATGGATAATAAAGGAATCATAACAATTCGAATCTCAAAAAAATTAAATAATTTGGTTGAAATAGAAATTGAAGATGATGGACCTTCAATTCCGGAAGAGAATATCAAAAAAATATTTGAGCCATTATTTACAACAAAACAAGTCGGAACAGGACTAGGGCTTGCAAGCTGTAAAAAAATTGTAGAACAACATCACGGAACTATTCTGTCACAAATGATCCGGTGATATTCAAAATAACTTTGCCAATCGTGGATTAAGTTAAATATTATAATATGTTAATAGTGTTGGATGGGTTCAAAAATTCTTTTAATTGACGATGATGTTGATTTACTAGAATCGTATGAGGAAGATTTACAATTATCTGGACATGATGTACTTGTAGCTTCTACTCCTAAATATGGGCTAGAACTCTATTCCAAACATTTACCTTGTATTGTTTTTTTAGATGTTAGAATGCCAGAAATGGATGGATATGAATTATTTTCAAAGATTAGAGAATTAGATCCTTTAGCAAAAGTGGTAATTGTTACAGGTCATGGAAATGAAGAAAAATTAATTCTTGCACAAAATAATGGTCTTTTAGATGTGCTAAAAAAACCTGTGAATCCAAAACAATTGGATGATACCATTAAAAAAAATAATTGTTAAAATGATATTGCACTAATTCACATTCCTCTTGAGGGATAGAAAATAAAAAAATACATTAATCCACGTTATAATGCTAATTTGGATTTTTTGGAATTATTATTGTAAATGTTGTTGGTTTGTTTTTTACCGTAATTATCCCTCTATGCATTTGAATAATTTGTTTACATGATGCTAAACCTGTGCCCATTTTTTTAGTAGTAAACAAAGGCTCAAAAATTCTATCTAAATTTTCTTCAGCAATACCAGGACCCGAATCCCTCACAAGTATATTTACATTAGAATTTGATTCAGAACTTTTCAAGATTATGTTGCCTTTTGAGCCTACTGCCGATATGGCATTTTGTAATATGTTTGTTAAAATAACTCTTATTTTGGTTTCATCCCATTTGACTCTACAGTTTTTTGATGAGACAGATAATATCACATCCTTTGGAATAATTAATTCATTAACAGAATCCTTTAAGAGATTTTTTAAATTAAATATTTTTAAATCTAGTTTTGGAGATTTTACAAAAGTCATTTCATCATCAATTTGATCAGTAAAATGAAATATTGTGCGTTCCATTCTAGATAAAGATGAAGACATTAATGTATCTTTGTCTTTCTTTTGTCTGAGTTTCATAAGATCAACTTGGACTTTTAAAACTGTTAATGGATTTCGAATATCATGTGCTATCTTAGATGACATTTTACCAATAATTTGTAAATTTTTTATTTCAAAATCATGTGATTTTTTTTCAATGTGTAAGTTTAATTCCTTTTGACGTTTCAGCAATGATTCTTTTGCTTTTTTTACAGATTCTGATTTTTTAAGTAATTGTTTGTGAATGATATCATAATGCTCAATTTCTTTTTCAAGTTCATTTTTTATTGAATTTATTTTTTTATTAAATTTTTTAGGATCAGTAAATTCTAACAAAGATTCAGGAAAAATATCTGAAAAATCACCATAATCTTTTTTCATGAATTCTGATTTCTTTGAAATTTGTTCTAAACCATTTTCATTAGGTATTGGTTTATGTTTTTTAAAAAAAATGGTTCTGTCTGGAGCATTCATTGGATCTATTTCTTGATTTTTAGATATTTCTCGATGAATGTATTTTCTCATAATTATGTACTCTTAGAAAAGATTATGATATGTTATGTTATGTGTCTAAATTGAACAAATAATGTTTTCAAACCCGTATTTCTAAGTCTTTTAGTCAAAGTATAGTTTAACTCAAATCTCTGAAAGAATTCTGCATTCCACGAGCAGTTTTACTTCAGAACTCTCTAGTTCAAATCACATACAATTACTAATTGTCAAATGGAAATTTGTGTTCAAAACTCTTTTTTTATCCAAGGATGATTCCTACGGATCCTCTAAATAATAAAAAATACTTCTTTTACGCATGAAAAACACCTCGAAAGTCAGATTTTACAGGTCAACTTTAACCACAAGCTCAACTTTTCCTCAATTTCATTCTAAAATGAGTCCTTTAGTCATCCAAATTAGGAAACAGCAATGAATTGGAATCTGTCGATAATATTTTCTATATTCCTACTTGCAGGAATCATAGTGCCAGCATATGCTCAGACTAGCCCTGATAATGTTCTAATTAATGAAGTGGACATTAATCCTCCTGGTGATGATTCATCATCTATATCTGAATGGGTGGAACTTTACAATCCAACTGATTCTGATATTGATTTGAGTGGTTGGGAAATTGCATCTACCACTGTTCTCAAAAAAACAATGACTATTTCTTCTGGTACAATACTTGAACCAGGACAATTCTTAACATATTCATATCAAACTGTTTGGTTTACTGATTCAAGTGAATCTGTTGAACTTAGAGACGAAAACGGAATTGTTATTGATAAGACTCCTGTACTCACTGATATTCAAAATGACTTTACGTCATGGCAGAGAATTTACGATGGTTATGATTTGGATAGTTCTAATGATTGGAAATTTGTCACCTCTACAGCTGGTTCATCAAATGGAAAACTAATTGAAACACAAGATTCAGAAGAAATTAGTATAACCATTTCATCAGAAAAATCTTCTTATCTATTTGGTGAAGTTGCCGTAATTGAAGGACATATTCCTGAACAAGTTTTCATTGCTCCATCATTTATTCTCCCTGAACCAATCATAGTAACTATTTCAGGTCCTAACTTTGACAAAACTCTAACTCTGTATCCTGATCTATATCTAAATTATGATGCTACTCTTAGTTTACAACAGGTTCTTGGGATTAATGAAGGAATTTATGATGTAACTGTAGATTATGCTGGAGCAACAGCAAATACAAGTTTTTCAGTTGGATTTGAATTAATTGAACTAGAAGAAAAAGTAGATGGTTCACTTAGTATCGTCACTGATAGTTCTCAATATCTTCCAGGACAAACAGTTTCGATTTCTGGTTTTGCTGACGAAATAGTTCCTTTTGAAGGAATGGAATTTACCATTACAGATTCTCAAGGTGTGGTAATCTCTACTGGAAATCTATTTCCAACTAACGGTGAATTTACAACTAGTGTCTTTTTAACAACCATATCTCCAGACTATGGAACTTATGAGATTAATGCTGAATATTCTGGCAAGCCTGTTTCTACTACTTTTGAGGTTGTAGAGGACATCAAAGAAGATGTACCAATATCGCTTTGGACTGATAAAGTAGCTTATGGTTTAGGTGATGAAGTCAAAATTACTGGTAGACTAAACCAACTTTGGGTTAGTACCTTAGATATAGAAATTACACAAACACAGCAACCAACGTTTGGACGTTTAACTTTCAGTGATTCTGGATTTAAAATTTCAGATGCAATACAAATTTCGGGAGATGGTTTTTTTACTTATACATTCACAATTCCAGACAATGATCTTAGGTTAGGTGATTATAGAGTTGATATTTTAAAAGATATAGGTTCTGCAACTATTATAGTTCATGCAGTAACTGATCCTGAAAATTTTGTTGAATCATCTGAACAATTTACAATGACTGTTGACAAAGAATTTTATAAAAATGGAGATGACATGATTATTAGTGGGTTTGTAAAAGATCTACGTGGTAATTCAAGTTATGAAATTGGTGCCTCTGTAGAAATTTCTGTTACTCATGAAGATGGCACTCCTCTAGAAATAATTGGTTTACCAAAAAAAGGTCATAGTTTTGAAACTAGTGGTATATCTGTTGTTTATGACTTTACCGCATTCCCTGCGACTTCAGGAAATTATGCAGTTCAAGTTGATATTGATAATATTTTTACTGAGGGAAATTATGTTGTAACTGCTCAATATTTGGATCACACTGCAACAAAAACTTTCACAGTCTATGATCCTCTCGTTTTGACTGATGGAGCAATTATTTCAGTTGAACGCGAAGTTTATGGTTTAGGTGAGATTGTAACTGTGACTGGTATAATGCCTCCTACTAATGATGGAGGCGTTGATATCTCATTAACAAAGCCAGATGGAACTATGATAAATTCTGGTGCATCTGTTGACACTCAACGTTTCTCTTGGTCTTGGATTACTCCAATTACGGAAAAATATCAAAGTATCAAGACTGATGGACGAGATGTAATAAAATCTAATTTTGGAATCTATAAAATTAAGGTATCTACTAGCAGTGAAAGTACTGATCTCTTCTTCAAAGTATCTGCAGATCCAGAAAATGACTCTTTATCTACAGCTCCCCTCTTCGTGTCTACTGACAAATCGCTATACAAGGCAGGTGAAACATTGAAAGTAATTGGAAATGTTATCAAACTTGATCAAGGTGATGAGGGATTAGTCGTTCCAGAAAGAGTACAGATAAAAGTAGTTGATGGAACTTGGCCATTCAAACAAATTCATGAATCTTTTGTTTATCCAAATCAGGGTGGTGAATTCTCAAGTAACTTTGAATTACCTGTCACACTTTTTCATGAAGGATCGTATACTGTAAAAACACTTTATGATAATACTCGGGCTGAAGTAGAATTTAGTGTAGCCAGTGATTTTATTTTCGGCACAGATGAACCATTATCTCTTTTAGCAACTACTGACAAATCAGAATATTATCCTGGTGATACCATGATAATTAATGGACAGCCAAACAAGTTGATCTATCTTGAAAAATTTGATGTAAGTGTTATTCAAAAAATGGATTCTGAGATCACATGTGGCACATTTGTTTGTGGAGTTAACACTGTAGATGTTATTGCTATTAGACCCAGCTCTTCTGGTTCATTTACTTATGAATTTCTAATTCCTGATTCTGTATCCTCTATTGGTTCATACGAAGTAACAGTTGATGCTAACTTTGATACAATATCTCTTGAATTTGTTGTAGTTGACAAACCTGAAACTCCAAAATATGATACTGTAATTGAAAAAGAAAACCGAATCTCTGGAAAAATAATTTCTATTTTTACTGAGGAAAAAACTACTGATGATGTAACTCTTGCACCTAGAGTTATTTCTGGTTCTTTGATTACTCCATCAAGAGATGATGAATCCAATGTTAATTTGAAGGTGTCAACTGTAACTGGTATCTGTATTATTGGTCCTGATGTTGATTGTTTAGTAAATGAATCTACAAGGAAACAAGGACAAATCTATGATGTTGTCGAAGTTGATGGAATTAGCCTTAATGTGAGATATAGTGGTCCTGATGTACGCCTAGAAAAATTCAGTATTTTACCTGAATCATCTACTGAATTTTTACCTGATGTAGATTGGAACGTTGAAGTCATTAAAGATGACCAAGTTTCACGATTCTACTACAAAGTCACATACAAAACTCTAGAGTAAATTCAAAATACTGTTCATTTCATAATTGAGTGAAGTGAAGTTACAAGTTTTGATGTTTTATCAAGATGATCCAAAAAAATGCACAGCGGCCAAGATGGTAAAATTTGGTCTTGCTCAAAATATCAAAAAAATTGGTAATAAAGGATTAGTTTTAGATCCTTTTTCTGAAAAGACTTTACTTCCTAAAGATAAATCTTCGATTAACTCTGTTGTTGGAATTGATTGCTCTTGGAATTTAACAGACCAAGTATTTTCTAAAAAATTTAATGGTATTAAACGAAAACTTCCGCCACTACTTGCTGGAAATCCTGTAAATTATGCAAAACTAAACAAACTAACTACTGCTGAAGCATTGTCTGCATCATTATTCATTTTGGGTTTTAAAGAACAAGGTTTAGAATTACTTGATAAATTCAAATGGGGACATACTTTCTATGAACTCAATCAAAACCTTTTAGATGAATACTCGAAACTTGAAAATGAAGATCAAATAGAACAAGTTCTCAAAGATTTTAGATTGTTATAGATCGTTTCTTTTTAAAATAAATCACTATTCCGATAATAACTAGTATTGATATTATCCAAATTTCATATTCTAGTTGCTCTTCTGTAAATTCTATGTTATCCTCTAGACTGGTTGGCAATTTTCCTTTATCCTCCGTTACGATAAAACTTGATTCATAAAAATCAGGTTTTAGAACCGAATTTGAAATTGCAAATATTTGGATATTGTTTGCTCCTATCCCTAAATTCTTTGTGTTCTCTGAAGATATGCTGATTGTGATGACATTTTCTTTTGTGCTGAGTGTCTCTGATGATATCATATTTCCTTCACCATTTGTTAAAAAGTATAGAATAGAATCTGAATAGTTTGTCTCTACTCTAATTTCTAATTTTTCTCCTTGTTGAATGATCTTCTTCATTTCTATGTTTGTTATTGCTGGTAATTCTGCTTTTTCAAATTCTTTCCATTTTCCAATCTTAAATGGATATGAATCATCATTAAATGCACTAACTGTTATCGTTCTTGCTTCTGGTGTATATGATTTTAAATAAAATGGACCATTACTAATCACTGCATGATTGTTAGCATCAATCCATTTTATTGAGGAATCATATCTATTTTGAAAATATTCAGAATTTTGATAACTATCCTTTAACGATACAGAAACATAGTTAGAATCTTTGAATTCTTGCAAATAATCTTTGATAAGATGTGCATCTTTTGGAATAATTAATGATAACCAGTTTACATTTTTGCTTGTAGCCCCAGATCTTGAAAATGATACTTTTCCATCCATAACTGCTTTCTCCATGGCAACTGTGATCTCCCATGGCATTGAATTCCACAGTACTGCCCAATCTGCAATTTCCCCTTCATCAAAATGCCAGTAATCAACATAAACTTCTATTATATCTGCATCAATTGGTTTCACTCCGATAATTGTTTTAATAATCTGAGAAGCTCTTGGTGTAAATTCTGTGTCAAAAGTTCTATCATTCTCATCTGTTTGAGTTCCCCATTCTATTGTGAAATACAGTGAGTGTAAAATGTCATTGATATCCATCGTTTGCCCATTATGCCAATTACTCAATTCAAAATCAAATGTTACCTTACTTGTTGCAAGTGTATCTGGAGCCACATTCTCCCATCTCTGTGATGTTGGATTCCATATTTTTGCTTCTTGAGGTACACTTAGTTTTTCATTTGGTCCTGCAGTTTCAACTTGCCATTCTGCCCTGACCGGAAACGTTTCTCCTGTAAATGGATGCTTGAATGTTGCAGGATCTGAAATTATTCCCCAAATGTGTCTGCTATAGCTATCTGATAATCCCATAACTGGATTCCATGCACCTTGATAGATTTGCTTTACGCCAATTACAAACTCGTTGCTATCACTTTTAGAATTAATGGGGGTGAATCTACTTGGAACTCCTGCACCAAAGTCATTAACTATTCCTTCTACTTTTTCATTTGCAACATATTGATCAATTTTACTTGCCAAAAAAATTCTAACAGATTCATTTACTCCTTCAACTACTGCTTCTTGAATCAACTCTGCTCTGTTTTCTGATGATTCAAAACCTCCACTGTATATTTTCTGAGTCAGTTCATCTAATCTGTCATTTTTGTAATTCCAGTACGACGGGTCGTTGAATCCTGGCATGCTTGAAAACCAAAGAGAATACATTTGCCCTAATCCTACCGAATCATATCTTACAAATGCAGAACGTGTCCATCCCTCAGTGTATAAACTCCACTTCAAATCAGAAGGATTTGAGCCATATACCACAACAAATGCTTTGTTCAGATCTCCAAAATCTTTTTTGATGCCGAATCCCATTTTTTGTAATTCAACTGCTAAAATTTCACCTATTGATTTTCTGACTGGATCATCGCTTCTGATAAAAATTGTAATTACTATTGGTTTTGAATCAAATTACCATTTCCCATCAATTTTAGTCGCATCTCTTTCTTTTAGTACCTGAGTGATAATTTCTTCTGCGAGAGTAGGATTGTATTTGAAATTAAATGTCTCTAGTTGTTCAATAACTGTAAGATATTCTGGTTCTGATGGACTATAGTATGAAATGATTGGAGATCCAAACCCTCCCATCAATTCATTTACAATTAACTTTCTATCTATCAAATAATTTAGAGCAAATCTAATCTCTTTACTTGAAAATGGATTAAATTCTTCAGATTCTGCAGGATTGACAAGAATGCTGTATGATCCTCCTGTAGAATCAAAAACTTGTAATCCTTCTCTTGCCTGATAATTTTCTAGTCTATCTGATGAAATTCTATAATAATAAACATCTAAATTTCCATTCCGTACTTCTTCTAAGGCTGTATTTTCATCTAGATATTGAATGAATTTTACTGAGTCGAAAAATGTACTTTTTTCTGCAAATGATTCATTATACATTATAGTTGCAATTGAAAGAGCTAGTATGACAACTACAATTTTTTCATAATCCTAATTCAAAACGCTTGTAATAAAATCTATGTTATAATACCCTGAGATTATTATCTCCTAAAACCTATATCACTCACATGAATCAGAATATCCAGTTGAAAATTCATCCTAAAATGATTGTTGGATTACAAGGAATTATTATAGGTGGAATCTCAGTTGAGGATTTTTCTGCTGTTACAAAATTGAATATCATTGACTCAAAAACAATTTTAGATGAATTCATAAAAAATAATATTGGAACAAAACAAGATAACTCTTACTATTTTGAAGATGGTGACAAATTAAAAATAGCTGTAATATTGCTTGAGATGGGTTTTCCTATTGATGAAATTTCAATTGCACTTGGTCAGTATCATATTCTTGATTACTGCAAAATCTTTTGATGCCAAAATTGTTGCAGTCAACCCTTCAAAATCTTTCCAATCCAGCCTAGAATGGAAATTGATGTTATTGGTATTCGATTAGGTATTGCAATTTTAATTGATTGTAAACATTGGAAGCGTTACAGTATTTCATCATTAACAACTGTTGTAAAAAAGCAGATTGAAAGAACAAAACATTATGTTGCAAAAACACCTGGAGCAATATCTGTGCCTGTAATTGTTACATTATATCAAGATAAAGTTGATTTCATTGATAGTGTACCTATAGTGCCAATTTTCCAGTTCTCTTCATTTATTGATGAATTTTATGGAAACATTGATCAGATGAAGACTATAGAAACAAACTAGTTATGAAAAGACACACTCCGCCAATCATGAATCCTTTTGATATTTTCAAAGAGTTGTCAAGTGCTTTAGAAAAGTCTTCAAATATTCCTTGCCCCATAATTTTCACGTCTGCTTGATTTTCTAAAATTTCATATTTTGCAGTTGTTGTTTTTGTTTCAGCGGTTTTAGCAATATCCAAAAACCATTTAGATAGTTTTTCAGCTCCTGTAATCAAACCTAATTGATAGTACCCATTCCTGTTTCTAGCTTTAACTGGAACATAATGAGTGTCTGATGTACAGATCTCAAGTAATTGAAAGTCTCTTTTTGCAAAGTTATCTATAATTTTCTCTCTTACTCCATTTTCCATATTGTTAGCATCTGCCCATCCAAGAAAATATTTTTTATCATTGATTTTAAGACAAACAATTCCTATTCCTCCCATCCCCAAGTCTTCTGTCCATACATCCATCTCATCAGAATTTGCATAACCAAATTCAATTGGAAAACTATCTTTTGTTATTAGAGTGTCTAAACATGATTTTGCAGCTTTTAACATATCTTCTCCATCTTCTTTTGTAATTTCTTCTCCCATAGCATTGTGACAATCTACTATGATTGCTCTAACATAACTTCGATTCTTAGCATATTGTTCAATTTCTGTTTTCATGTAACTTGGAATGTCTTCCATTCCATGTGGAGACAAAGACAAAAACAATAATGGACTTTTTCCAAATAATAATCCTGTTACCCTTGCTTTGTTTATTTGAACTGTTACTGGTTCTGTGCATTGCAATCCTTCTTCTTTGACTTCACTATTTTCTAAATTTTCTAGATATTTCTCCACTTCATTTTTTGAAGGTAGATTTAACGCATGATCTGATATGCTATGTAATACCATGGCTGATGAATTATAATTTTTGTAAATTAGATATGGTATGTTGCTTCCTCCTACTGGATGATATGGTCCTGGATGAATTTCTGGCAAAATCATTCTAAATTCTGTATTTCCATTAGATGACAGTAGTCGAATTTGAGATGTCGCTACTTTGGTCTTACTTGAGCGTTGTTCCATTAACTCTTCTGCATCAGTAAAGTCATTTTTTTGTGATGCTAAATATGCTTGAATTGTTTTATGTGTACTTTCCATCCCTGGTCTTCCTGCCTTATCTGTAATTAGAGACCAAGCACTAGCAATGATCAAAAATGTTATTCCATATCCTAATGACATTGGATTTGTGAGCATTGAAATCCACATGTCTTGTGGAATTAATACTAGAAACATTGCAAGTGGTTGTATCAAACAAATTGCCCAAATCTTTCTAATGCTAACTCCTAGTGTAGTTGTAAACACGCCAATTCTTATACTTGCAAACAAAAACATTCCAAATGTTATAAAAAACAATGATATTTCTTTTGATAAGACAACACTTGCTAATAGCCCCATTAACAAAGTTGCAATCCATAACAAGTTTGCAAAAAGTGACACGTGAAGTGATTTGGAATATTCTTTCTTTTTTGTAAATCTAGTATCCAGTAATTGAGTGATTGCCAAAACTCCTACAACCAGAGGAATTCTAAACAGAAACTCTTCTGAATCTAAATATGCCAAATATGTTATAATTGTAATTACTGTTGCAACAACTAATGATCCCACTAAGGAAAAATAGTGTGATGATGGGTTGATTAGAGTAAGGGAAAATCTATTATGTATATTTGAAACATCATCTGGAGATTCTTGCATTGTCTTTTCACGGAGCTAGAAAGATATCAATTAACCATGAAACTATAATTAAACTGATAGGAACTGATACTACAATTTTTGGATCTATTTTCCATCCTTTGGTCTCATCTTCAAAGAATCTCATGAGACCGCCACTTGATGCTGGAAGTGGTGCTGATTTCTTTTTACTACTCATTATAATTCGGAAACACAGATTTTAACATAAAAACCTTATTGTTCCCTCTTCAATTTTTTCATAGTTTCCAACAAAGAGTTGATTGATTTTAGAATATCTTGCTGTTTTTCATGATTATTTTCTTGTTCAAGTTCTTTTGATAATATTCCCATCTTTTTTTCCAGAGTTTCTGCTAAGAATGATTTTGGTCTTTGTTGGGTATTTTCATTTGGAATGTCTTTTTTTTCAGGTTCACGTCCGCAACTAATACATAATGCGTGCCCATCTTTCATCACTCTTACCCCTGAACAATATGGACAATGTTCGCTAAGCAACGTTCCTCCTTTTAGCAATATTTCAGCAGCTTTTTTTGTGAGTTTATCTGACACCTCTTTTCTTTGGTTTCCTATCTAAAAAATACAATCATCTTTAATTCTTGATTGGCATTCAAACAAGGCTTAATAGTGCGTATAAGTGAATTCATTTCGAACGAATGGTAGTAATTTGTAATACTTGTGGTTTACCAGATGACTTGTGTGCTTGTGGTGAACTTGCCAAAGATAGTACAAAAATTATAATTCGATTAGAAACTAGACGATTTAGAAAAAAGGGTACCATGATAGAAGGCTTAGATCCTAAACTAAACAACTTAGAAACTGTTGCCAGAGATCTTAAAAATAAATATGCTTGTGGCGGAACAGCAAAAGAAGGATATATCTTCTTACAAGGTGATCATAGAGACACCATTAAAGATACTTTGATTGGGCTAGGATTCTCTGAAGATAGTATAGAACTACATTAGAGCAAATTGCAAAATTCAAACAAAATTCTTCAAGCTCTTGGAATTCCTTTCACTGCATTATTATCTGTAATTTTTGGTTTACTTCTTGTTTCATTTCCCATAGGACTTTTTGTTGTTTTTGAAAGCGAAATCGGAGGTGACATCAATTATGAATATCCTTTCACTCATTTGGATATTTTTTATGGAACTGAAATGTATCAATCCCAAATTGATGTCAGTATTGGTGATGCGTTTGTAATATTGTGGACTTTTTATGTCATAATTTTTGTAATTGCAATATTAGGTCCAAAACATGGCTTTTTGAAATCACTTTCATCGATAATATCTTTTGGAAAATATGAGACTCAATCAAACTATCTATTTGGTGTAACCACGTGGTTTTCAATTTTGATTTTAGTTTCTGTATTGATTAATTTTATTCAAGAAGGATTTGGTATTGTAACTATTCCTCCTCCTGTTGATAATAACCTCATACAGTTTTTTTATGTTAGCTTTGCTCCATTAGTGGAAGAATTTGGATTCCGTTTAATCTTAATTGGAATTCCCTTATTTGCTCTTTATTCTCACAAATCTTCCATAAAGTATTTTATCAAATGTTTATGGAACCCTGGCACTTTATACATTCATGATTCTAAAAAGGCAATTTTATTGATTATCTTTGTTGGATTTATTTTTGGATTTGCACATATTGCATTAGGTGAATCTTGGAGTGAGGGTAAATTTGCTCAAGCAACAGCAAGTGGAATTATTTTAGGATGGGTTTATCTTAGATATGGTTTTGTAGCTTCACTTTTGATTCATTGGGCTACAAATTATTTTGTATTTTTATATGCCAATTTTATCTCTCATCTAAATTCTATTTCTATTGCAGATGCCTTTTCTCATTCATTAATGTCATCCTTAGAAATATTGTTCGTACTTGCAGGTGTTTTATCGATTTCTATGTTAATTGTAAGTAAATTTTATTCTAAAAAAGTATCTGATTTAGAGATTTAACGCTACTTTCAAGCCTTTGTATCTGTTTCTAATTGTGACTTCAGTTACTCCTGCTGCTTCAGCTACATCTCGCTGTGTCTTATTTTCACCATTTGTCACACATGCTACATATAGTGCAGCAGCTGCTAATCCCATCGGATCTTTTCCTGCAGAAATTTTAAGTTTTTCAGCAGTCTGTAAAATTTTTGTTGCTCTTCTTTTTGTTTTTTCAGATAATCCTGCTTTACTTGCAATTCTTGAAATACATTTAACTGGATCAACCACTGGCATTCTCAAATTTAACTCTCTTAGCAGTAAGCGGTAACATCTAGCAATGTCTTTTCGTTTAATGTTACTTGCTTGTCCAATATCTTTTAGCGTTCTAGGGGTTTCTGTGTCTCTACATGCTGCATATAATGCCGATGCAATTAATGCTGAAATGGAACGTCCTCTGACAAGCCCCTTTTCAAGTGCTTTTCTGTAAATGTATGCTGCTTTTTCAATAACTGCATCCCCAACTGCAAGTTTGTCTTTTAGTCTATCTAATTCACTAAATGCTTGTCTAAAGTTTCTATCTACTGGTTCATGAACTTGACTTCTACTATCCCAAGTTCTGAGTCTTTCAATGGTACTTTTCATCGAAGCAGTAAGTGGTTTTCCAGTTACATCTCTATTTTGAGGATTGATGACAGTTGCTAATCCCATGTCGTGCATGGCAAGTGAAGTTGGAACTCCTGCTCTACTTTTATTTTCACCTTCATTTGAAAATGATCTCCATTCTGGTCCTGATTCTTCTACTTTATCGGTAAGTACAAATCCACATTTTCCACAAAAATTCTCTCCAGTACTGGCATCTGTAACTAGTGTGCCTTTTCCACATCTAGGGCATCGATCTTTTGAGTTTGCTGTATTAACCATTTTTATATTACCAAAACCTTTTCTGATACTATTTAACAATTTCTAATTTATCACTTATAAGTCTTTGGTTAATGGGTTCTGTAACATCGCCGGTTGATTCTTCTTCCATGCTTTATGAGGAACTTCTAAAAGATCTTGATTGGCAGGGCGGTTTGTTATGATTGCATTTCATAATTGAATAGTGATTAGACTGTTATTGTTGCACTTGCAACAACTCGATTTGGAGTCGAGACAACAACTTTCAAATCAGTAGTACTTTGTAAGATATTATCAATCTCTGTTGTAATTGTAATTGTTTCACCATGGTTTAGAATTTCAGGATCAAATACATCACCAGTCCAAGCAGAGATACACCACCCACCATCTACAGGAGGGCATGTAGCATCAAATGCTTGAGTTACAGTGTAGGTAGTGTCACTACTATCATACGTGATTATGACATCAAATTTATCAAAATCCCATAATTTTTCCAAGTTTGTATTTGTAATATCAAAATCAAATGTAGTAACTTCTCCTGGAGGTGTGGGAATTGTTAGACTAATGGCTGTTTTTTGTAATTTACTTTCTAAATCAGATTTTTGAGAAGAAACTTCAGTAATGGATGCAGTAGTATCCGTAAAACCAGCAAATGCGAACATCACATAAGTTATGCCAAATAGTATAATTGCACCACTAATGGCATTACTTAATCCCATAGAAAATCACCTTTAGATACTGAGAAAACATAATCGTCAGATACATCCTTTGATTTGTCACTTGAACTATATTATGAATTTCATATATTAATATTTTAATGTGATCATATTGAACAAAGAATATGTTTAATATTTTTTAACCAACAGATAATAACAAAATAATTCCATGTTCCTATATTTTACTAAGATTCTATAATTTTTACAATTTTTTCTGCGATCTGAGGCTTTTCATTTTGCTCTAGCAGAAATTTCAAATCTTCATTATTATCTACATCCCACATGATTCTTTTTACAAAAACCATTGTAACATTTCGTGTGTGTTCTTTAGCAGTATTCATATGAATCTTGTAGCTGTCCTCATCATAGTGTGTCTCCATTAAATCTACAGGCATTCTTACAAGTGCATTAGTTCCATCAAATCTTCTTGATGGCACAACTATTGCAAAATTTGGTGGCATTTTATAATTTAACATAAAATCAATATCTTGAGTTTTGATGTACGGTATATCTTGTGGAAATACAATTGAGGCATCAAAACCATTCTCTAGAAGATATTTGTCTGCAAGTGCAACTGCTCCATTGACACTTTCTTCTTTTTCATCAATTATGGTAGTTGTGTTGAATTTTTTTCCAATTTCAATTGCTTTTTCTTCTTTTGTTACCATAATTGTTTTTTCAATTTGTGGGGATATTGATATTGTATGAAGAATCTCTTCTAGCATTACTTTGCATAATTCTTCTATTTGATGTGGAGATAAATCTAACCTAGTTTTTGCTTTAGAGAAAGTCTTTACAGGAATTATTGCGGCTATTTTCAAATTATACGTGTACTTGCTTTAAGATGAAATTTGTTAATGCGTTTTCAGCTATTTTATTTTTCATAGTAATTTTTGTCTCAAAAACTTTCATATCTAAACTCTGAATTTTCTTTATGAGTAGTCTATCTTTTGTATCTACAATAATATTCGAACAAACATCTGAATACATTTTTGCTAATCCATATGCATTTGATTCTATTCCTGCAGCCTGCATGTATTTTGCTGCAGGTCCACTAATTGCATTATCTCCAATTAATGGACTAACTGCTACTACTTTTTTCTTTATCTTTGACAACTCTTTTCTAATTCCTTTGATTTGAAGCATTGGCCCAATTGATGTCAATGGATTACCCGGAGCTAAAATTACCATGTCTGCATCATGTATTGCATTTACTGCTTCTGGATTTGGGCGAGCTTTCTCTGCTCCAATATACTGAATTCCTTCAATAGGATCTTTTCCTCTATGCTTGACCCAATATTCTTGTAAATGTAATTCTCCTTTGTTTGTGGTTATTCTTGTTTCAATACTGTTATCTGTAACTGGTATGATATTTGCAGCAACTGCAAATTTTTCGCACATCCATTTTGTAATGTCACTTAGATTTTTTCCATTTTTTAACATGTTTGTTCTAATCAAATTTGTTGCAGCATCTCTATCTCCTATTCGAAACCACGTTTCTTCTCCAAAAACTTCCATTTGACGTAAAAAGTTGAATGTATCTTTTTTAATTCCCCAACCTCTTTCTTGATCAAGTAAATCTGCTAAACCATAAACAATGGTATCTATGTCTGGGCAAATGTAAAGTCCATAAAGCCAATAATTGTCTCCAACATTACTAATTACATTGACTTTTGGTTCATGAGAAACTAAGCCTCTTACTAGCTTGACGGAACCTGTTCCTCCTGCTAAAATTGTAATCATACCATTTTCTCCTAAAACTGCAAAGTCTACTTGCGTCACTCAATATTACTTTTTCAAAAAATACCGATCAACAATGTGGATAAGTTTATTACTTTAATGTCCATGATTTTTTTCGTGTCTAGGGCTATAATTTTAACAGTTTTACTTACTGGTCTTATCATTGTAGGTACATCTACTCCTGTATGGGCTGCCCAATTAGATGCTCGAATTAATCCAAATGAGAGTTCATCTCCATTTAAAATGAATTATCAAAAAACTATCTTTATTGAATATCCAAACGGTGGAAATCTATTTGATGAATTACGTGGAAAACAATGGACTGTATCTGGAACTGCTGATTTATCAAATCCTGGAGTTAAGGATCTTTTAGCTAAACTTAATTCAAAAATTATTTCTGATGGCAGCCAAGCAAGAATCTCTGACTTGAATGTCACTTATGATTTTCATCTTAAAGCAAGAAATATCAGCACATCAATTGATTACAAAGTAATCATCGAAGGTACATTAACTAATTATGTAATTACAAAAGATACTCAAAGAACTCTAATTGATTTGGGTTGGAGAGGATTATCTGTTGATGGTGAAATTTTAATTGACGGCACGGATATCAATATCCCATTAAATCTTCTCAAATCCGAAGAACCAGAAGCTTATACTTTCTTTGTTGGAACTGAAGCCGAAGATATTCTTAACGCACCTCTCATTAATGCAGACTTTATCTTAGAGCAACCAATGACTAACTGGCACTTTTTGTTTGATCCAACCGGAATTACATCTGATGCTGCAACATTTGGAATAGATGAAAGCATTGCAGGATATGTTATTTCTAGTTGGACTATGGGTGAAAGTAGTATTAGAGAAGGAATCCAAATTGAAAAAGTCTTTGAAGCAGAAATAACGTCTGACCAAAAATATGTTGTTAGAAGTGTACAATCATCTGATCAAGGTAACTTGGCTGCAGTTGGTTTTGGTGCATTAGATACATTAGAAGGACTTGAAATTGCAGGTATAACTCCAACTCCGCCAGAAGGATATGCAACAACTTCAACTGGTGGATTTCCAGTTATGATAGTTTATGGTATGGCCGGAATGGCAGCTCTTGGAGGAATTGGATTTTTTATTTATAGCAATAGATCACTCAAAAAAGAAGCACAAGGTCAACAAGGAATATCTCCTAATCAATTAGTGAGTTATGAAACCAGCGCATCATCTGGTGGTTATCAAACCAATAGAGGTGAAGTACAATTAAAAGGTGATACTGATTATCAAAAAACTCGAAATGTTTATGAAGACACTCAACAACAAAGCCCACCTCAACAACAGAGTCCACCTCCACAAGCAGCAACCCCTAGTATGTTAGATCAAGCATGTGGGTGTGAAGCCGATAGCGGTGATCCTGATTATGCATGTGATTGTGCAATGCAAGGTCATTGTATTTGTAGTGCTGATTGCAAATGTTCAACTGACGTTTGTAAAGAAGCTGTTGGACAATTGTCATAATATATCTAATTACAATTTTGTTAAACAAATTTTAAAAAATTATGTGTGCTGGGAGTAACCCTCCTTCTGTTTTCACGATATTTCGCTTTGCAGCCTACCTGAACTTAGTACAGGAACATTGAGTTCTGTTTGGCCTTGCTCCATGTGGGTCGGCTTTTTTCATTCCTTTTATGGAAACCTCAGGTTCTCACCATCACTGTGCGCCATATTGGATTTTTTTCTGTTCCGTTGCCAATCATCTCTGATTATCTATCTCCAGATCACATTTCCTGTATGGAGGGAGGAGTTTCCTCTGCCGTAGCAGCGTGTCGTGCTCCAACTCACATGTATTTAATATTCCCTTCTAGAATTTGAGTTTTACTTTTCAGGTTTTGTGCCTGTTATGAACAAAGTCCTAAATTCCCTTTTCCATTTCTTTCTGTTTTTTGAATCTTTGATATGTTTTGTTTTTACTTGAAATCCTGCATTTTTAAAAAATTGTTTCCACTCTTTTTTTGAATGTAAGTGCATCTGTATTTTCATAATATTTGCCCATCTTGCAGTTGCCTTGTTGTCTGTGTAAAAGTCTGTTCCACAGAAAAATTGTCCACCGGGTTTTAGTAATTTGTAGATTTTTTCAAGCACAACTTTAATTGAATTTGTATACAACTCATCCTAAAACCCTCCAATACATCAGAATTGATGCCAAGTAAACAAATCCAAGATAGTTATCACAATTCTTCTCGTATCTGATTGCAGTTCTATGAAATCCACATTTGAGCCATGCAAAAA
>JACERO010000018.1 GCA_013911135.1 Candidatus Nitrosopumilus sp.
CAAATTGTTATTAGTTGATAGAGAGTTTTTTACAGCTGGAATAATTTCTGTGATAAAACAAAAACACTTGAAATTTCTAATGCCTGCAAAAAAGACTCCAAGAATTAAAGATGCCATTTTACAATATGTTAATGGAGATAGAAAATCAATTTCAAATTGTATGATACAATCCGCATCAGGGCATGTCGAGTCATTTACTCTAGTCATTTTACCAAACAAGAATGCAAGAAAAAAATCAAATCTTACAGACCAGTACATTACATTTGCAACAAATATTTCACCAAAAGAAATATCACACAACATACAATCCATTCCAACTGATTACAAGCAACGGTGGGGAATAGAGACAGGTTATGCCTGCATAGGAAGATTCAGACCAAAAACTATAGTTCAAACCAATCCATAAGGTTGCTATACTTTTACTATTCATTAATTTTGTACAATGCATGGATTATTACAAATTTGATAATATCTGAAGAATCGGATATACAAAATTACAAACCAATCATATCAATTGAAACTCTCAAATATTTCTTTGTGAAAATGATTGTGTATTATTTTAGAAATAACAAAAATAATTATTTCCTAGAATGTGTAATTTGATGTACTTTCCCATCTACTGGCTTTTAGTGTTTGGATGAATGATTGGATTGTTTATCTAATTTCAGTATGGATAATTGGCGCATATCAATATGCTATTGGTGAAGCATTGTTTCATGAGGCATCTCATTATAATTTATTTAAAACAAAAAAACTCAATGATTATCTAGAATGGGTTTATGCTGTACCATTTTTTGTAGATATGTTTCAATATCGGAAAGAACACTTAGATCATCATTATAAAATGAATACAAAAGCAGATCATATTGTTAGGGATTATGAATATCAAGGACTTGACAATCCTAACACAAATGTTTTTTGGATATGGTTCATAAAACCATTTACTAGGTATGCTGGATTTTTTTATCTTAGATTTTCAATTAAATTGAATCCTCTAAAAAGTGCCATCAAGTTTGCAATATTTTGGTTACCTGTAATCACTATTTTCTGGTATTTTGATGCATTACATCTATTGGTATTGTATTGGTTTGTTCCATTCTTGACGTCTTATTCAATTTTCTTTTACTGGGCAGAAATAGCTGAGCATTATAGCACAAGTCCGGCTCAAGATCTGATCTTGGCTTTTTGAAAAATCTATTTCATCATAATGGGGGATATCACTACATTCATTACATGTATCCAACAATTCCTTGGTATAATTTACCAAAAGCTCATGATGCATTATGTCCAAAAGATAGTGACACATCACGGGGATTTATTGATACATATCGTCAAATGAAGAAGAACGCACAGACTAATACTATACAATAAATTAAATTCTAATAGAGCGTTAATTTTACATTGGAAAAATTTGATATTGCCATTATTGGTGCAGGGATTTTAGGAACAACGATTTCATATTGGTTATCAACACTTTATGATCTTAATGTATGTGTAATTGAAAAAGAAAATGATGTAGCAAAGCACACTAGTAGCAGAAATACCGGTTAGTTCATTCTCCTTTTTACCTAGATCCTAAAAAAAGAAAAATATCTGCAGTTTCATCTCTAATTTCTCATGATTTATGGGCAATTTTTGCAAAGAAGAAATCTCTACCCTGGTTTGAAGTTGGAACAATTGAAGTGGCTTCAGATGAAGAACAACATAAAACTTTAGAGAAATACGTAAAGTGGTCTGCACAAAATGGAATTCCTGAAAAACAGATTGAATTACTTGATTCAAAAGGCCTTTTAAAAAGAGAGCCAAACCTACATGCATATTCTGGCCTTTACTGCTCAAGGGATGTTTCCACAGACTATGGAATTTTTACTAAAGAGTTACAAAAAGAATCTGAAAAAAATGGGACAAAATTTTTGTTTAACAAAGAAGTTACAGACACTAATGATGACTCAGAGGTACAACTTACTTTCTCTGATGATTCTACTTTAACTGCAAAATTTCTGATAAATTGCTCTGGTGGCAACTCGCTAGATATTGCTAAAAAATGTAATTTAGCAAAAGAATACGATGATCTTCATTTTCGAGGAGAGTATTGAATATGTGATCAATCGTATGCCGATTTAGTTAAAACGAATATTTACACTGTAGCGCGATTTTCTGAATTTCCATTTTTAGATCCTCATTGGATTAAAAGATCTAATGGAATAACTGAGATTGGACCAAATGCTGTACCTGTAGCAACTCCTGAAACTTATGAATGATATACAGGTGAATTAAATGCAACAGTTTCTAAAATCCGTGAAATATTTGGTGGAAATGTAAAGCATCTTCTTACAAATAGTAGTTTTCTATCTATGCTTTCTAAAGAATTTCTTAGTTCTGTTTCAAAAACTGCAATGGTTCGCCGAGTTCAACAATTTATTCCAAAAGTCAAACCTGAATATTTCACCAAGCATGGTACAGCCGGAATACGAACACCTGTTATTTCTACCAAGGGTGAATTTGTTAAAGATATTTTGGAACTTGTTGGCAAAAATTCATTTCATATTGTAAATTATAATTCTCCTGGAGCTACTGGCGCTCCAGCATACTCTGCATTTATTATAAAAAAATTACAAGATAAAGGATTCTTGGATTATTCTTAAAAAACAAAAGAATCTTTTTGGAATTTTGAAGCAATCACACGCCTTTTCTAATTTTTCAACCTGATTTTTTTCTAATTAAGATTAATATTCCATAACAATCAAAATTTGATTATGCTTCCTGACAGGTGTTCAGTAAAAGAAGATGGAAAACAATGTGTCAATCCTCCTGAATTTATTGTATCAATTATTTCTGATAAAGACGAATACATGGTTGGAGTAGCTTGTACAAAACATAAACAAATCGTATCTGGCAAAATCGGAATTCTTCAAAGTGAAGGAAAAATTCATGATGGTAAAATTAGTTTTTCGCCTGTAAAAACAGTTGAAACTGATTGCGTTCATGGCAATGCAGACGATTTTGTCCAAATTGATATGAAGTAATTCTAAATATTGATATAATTTTAATTTCAAGAACTCTTGTTGCTTTTAGAGTTATTATCTGATCTAGTCAAAATTGATGATATTTTACTTATCATAAAAAATGGCGGTGCTGTAAGTGAGATTAGAAGTAATTCTCTTAGTATAAGACAAAAAGAAAAGTGGATAACTATTGGTGATAATGATGGACCTGCACACATGCATATTGATTCAGAATTGATAAAATCAGCCGAGTTTGTACAGGAAGAAAAGCCTGAGCGTACTAGTTTTAGTGTGAGATTCTTTAATAAAAATGGGGAGCGTATTTTAGCAGCATTTTTTACAAAAATGTATGATGAGTCTAAAACACTAATTTCTGAAAGAAAAAAAGTATATGATCAATTAAACCAAAAATATTTTTCTAAAACTCAGTTTTAAAAAAAACCTTGTCTGAAAAAGACAAGGAGAAAAAAATTTATTCTTCAGATTCTTTTTTCTTCTTCTCTTTTTCAGATTGTAATTTAGCTAATTCTAATTCTTCATTAGTATGTTTGAATTTTTTCAATCTGACACTATTTTATAATTTAGATATAAAAACTGCTGTGTTATTTAGGGTTGAAACTCATGCGTGAAAATCAATATCCTACTGAGTAGATCGGTTTTTTTCCATTCATTCCAAGATTAAGATTTTTCACAGTAATCTCTGCCATTTTGGTTCTGATCTCTTTTGTAGAACTTCCTATGTGTGGTGCTAATACAACATTTTGTAATTTCACTAGTGCATGTTTCTTACTAATTGGCTCTGTGTCAAATACATCTAATCCTGCGCCTGCAATAATTTTTTTCTTTAATGCCATTACAAGATCTTTTTCGTTAACTATTTTTCCTCTCGATGTATTTATTAAAAATGCAGATTTTTTCATTTTTCTGAAAATTTTCATGTTAAAGATTTGATCTGTTTCTTTTGTGTGCGGTACATGAATTGAAATGATATCACTTTGAGTAATTAGTTTTTCAAATGAAACATATTTTATTCCTAATGTTTTCTCTTTGGTTTTAAAAACATGTTTTCTGTTGTGATATATTAACTTCATATCAAATGCCTTTGCTCTTTTTGCAAGTGTTCCTCCAATTCTACCTAAGCCTAAAATCCCAATTGTTTTTCCTTGAAGATCTAATCCTACATAGTCGTGTGCTCCATAGATTACTCTCCATTTCCCATCACGAATTATTCTGTCTCCTTCCGAAACTCTTCTTAATATGTCGAGTAGTAATGAGAACGTTAAATCAGCAGTTGCATCCGTTAACACTTCAGGAGTATAACCTACACGAATTTTCTTTTTTTTTTGGCATATTCAGTATCTATATGATCAAAACCAACACTGTAGGTACTAATCACTTTTAGGTTCTTATCTAAATCTATTGTTGCTTTATTGATTTTGTCATATGGAAAACAGATTAGTCCATCCATCTCTTTGATTTTTGATTGTAGCTTAGTTTGAGGAATGGGAATTTTCCCAGAATGAATTTCTATCTGATATCTTTTTTTTAACTCTTTTAATGCAAAATCATGTAAAATTCTTGTAAGAAACACTTTTTTTTCATCAGTCTTGGATTTATCTCAAACCATTTATACGATTTCTTTGTAAGTTCTTTATGTCTTCTGAATCTAAAGAAGTTGCTATTTGTGTAGAATGCGCAAATTCATTAGAAAAATGTGTTTGTGTATGTCCTTATTGTGGAGAACGTGACAAATGTGAATGTGCATTGTTTGATGCAGCTACTGGAGGTTGATCAAATTGGTAAAACAGATCATTATTATTCAAAATAAAGGTGACATGTTGTGAGCTCAATTGATTTTACATGGCTAATTGGTGGTCCACAAGGAAGTGGGGTAGAATCAGGAGCAAACATATTTTCTCGTGTATGCGCTGAGATGGGCTATCAGGTATTTGGAAAAAGAGAATTTTATTCAAATATCAAAGGTGAACATAGTTATTTTACATTAAGAATTTCTGATCAAAAAATCCATTCAACTGTAAATGATGTAAACTTGATGGTATCATTTGATGCTGAAACAATTTTTCGTCATTTTGATGAAGTAATTTCTGATGGTGGTATAATTTATGACTCTGATCTGGAAAAAATAAAAACAGATGATGTCCATACTCTTGATACACCATTCAAAGAAAGATTACACAAAGATTTAGAATCAAAAAATAAACCATTTACCATTCCAGGAGTTTTAGAGATTGCAAAAGAGAAAGGAGTACTGTTGTTTCCCGTATCTTTCAAATCTATTCTTGCTAGCCTTGCTGAAGAAACTGAAAATCCTCGTCTAAAAGGATTAGTTAGAATGTTTAATGTGATTGGTGTGTCTTTGTCTTTGAGATTAGTTAAGATGCCTCCTGATTCCTTACAAAAAACAATAGATACAATTTTTGCAAAAAAACCAGCAACTGCAGAAATTAATCAACAAGCTGCAAATTATTCATATAATTACGCTACCGCAAAATTTGAAAATTTTAATCATATGTTGCCTGGCACAGAAAAAGAACCTGAAACTCTTTTGGTTCAAGGTCATATGGGAACTGCGTTAGGTAAAATGGCATGTGGTTGTAGATTCCAACCTTACTATCCAATCACTCCAGCTTCTGATGAATCAGTATATCTAGAATCAAATGAACTTTTAGAAATAATTGATGACAGACCTGGCTCTACTGTTGTTATTCAAACCGAAGATGAAATATGTTCAATGGGAATGACTATTGGAGGTGCATTAACTGGAACACGTTCTGCTACTTGCACCTCTGGTCCTGGATTTGCATTAATGACTGAAATGTTGGGTTGGGCTGGAATCAATGAAGTACCTATTGTGATAACTAATTATCAAAGAAGTGGGCCATCAACTGGTCTTCCAACAAGACATGGTCAAGATGATTTACTTTTTTCGGTATATGCTGGACATGGAGACTTTCCAAAAATTGTTTATGCCTCAGGTGATATTGAGGAGAGTTTCTATGATACTGGTAACTGCTTTAACTATGCAGATACTTTTCAAGTTCCAGTTATTCACATGATGGACAAATTCCTTGCAAGTTCAGTTATTACCTGTAAACGATTTGATGCTCAAAAAATCTCAATTGATAGAGGTAAACTCTTAGAGAAAGTCAATGACGGCTATAGGCGATTTGAGTTTACTGATGATGGAATATCCCCTCGTTCTAGATTAGGAATTGATAATGGAATATTTTGGAATACTGGTGATGAATCTGATGAAACTGGTCATATTACAGAAGATCCAATTTTACGTGTAAATATGATGGACAAAAGAATGTCTCGCCTTGATTTGATCCTCAAGAAGATTCCTGATTCAGAACAAGCTATATCCTTTGGAGTTGAGGATTTTACAATAATCTCATGGGGGTCTGCAAAAGGTCCTATCATTGATGCATTAGAAATGCTCAAAAAAGAAGGAATATCAATTGGATATGTTCAATTAAAACTCCTACATCCATTTCCAACTGATTATGTAAATTTCTTGCTAAAAGATGCCAAAACCTTAATTGACATTGAAGCAAATTACTCTGGCCAGCTAGGAAAACTATTTACACAAAATATTAAGCGTGATATTGATTATTTTATCTTAAAATATACCGGAAGAGTGATGACTAGTACTGAAATTTATGATTCTCTTAAAAAAATCATCCAGAACAAAGCAAACAAACGGGAGGTTCTAATGCATGGCGCTTAAACTAGCTGATTTCAGAACTGACGTACACAATGATTGGTGTGCTGGATGTGGAGACTTTGGAATTGTTAACGCTATTCAAATGGCATTAGCTGAGATGGGTGTACAAAGAGACAAGACTGTAATGTTTTCTGGAATTGGATGTTCTGGTAAAACTTCACATTTTATCAACACTTATGGTGTTCATACATTACATGGACGAGTTTTGACATTTGCACAAGGTGCCAAGATTGCAAATCCTGAGATGACAGTTGTTGCAGTGGGAGGTGATGGTGATGGTTTAGGAATTGGTGCTGGTCATTTTGTTGCAGCTGGTAGACGAAATGTAGACATGACATACATCATTTTTGATAATGGTGTTTATGGTTTAACAAAGGGACAAGCATCACCTACTCTGAGACTTGGAGAACAAACAAAATCATTACCCGCTCCAAATACAAATTATAATGTAAACCCAATTGGATTAGCAGTTGCAAGTGGTTTTACATTTGTCGCACGTGGCTATTCTTATGATGTTAGACATCTTAAAGACTTGATAATTCAGGCAGTCAAACACAAAGGACTGTCTTTTTTGGATGTTTTACAACCATGTCCTACGTATAATGATATCAATACAAGAGATTGGTATGCAGGAACTGATTTAGTTGACGAGGCACAAAAAAGACACTCAAGAATCTACAAACTTGAAGAAAGAGGATTTGATCCAGTAGTTCATTATGATTCAGAGGTAGAGATAAATGAAAAACTATCTCAATCCCTCATTAAATCACTTGAATGGGGAAATAAAATACCCATAGGAGTATTTTACAAAAATGATACTATTTCTCCTTACAATGTAAGATTACAAGATAAAATTCCAAATTATGTGGAAAACTCTCCTGCAAAACAAAACGTCTCCAAAAATGGTCGTTCCAACACTGATATTTCAAAAATATTGGATTCTTTAGAAGTATAACTCGTGTTTTGAACCTAAGAAGTTATAGGCAAGTTTTGTAGCATAATACTTTGCATTTGAATATTAGTGCAGCAAATAAAATATTTAGAAAATCAATTATCAAGGGTTTCTTTGAACCACAACTAGTTAATCTAGATTTTAAAAAATCATCCGTAAAACATCCTTTGATAAATGATGATGGTTTAATGCAGTCTGATTTACTTCATCTATTTTTTGATGTAGAGACTGGTTCTGATTATCCTGATGGGGATGAATGGTTTATCATTGATATGCTGTTTCCTCATGATGTAAAACTTGCTGACAATTTGATTGGAACCGATTATTTTACAACTCTCTCAGTTGGTGAGGGAAAAATATACTGGCATCATCGTGAACTAATTCGTTACAAATATGGAAAATCCAAGAAATTAGATAACGCTTTAAAATTTCTTGAATCAAAATACAAAGAACTCCATAAATTATTAGAGCCATTACAGAAAGATCTTATGTAATTTTCCCCCATGCATCTTCCTTGAAAATATATTTCTTATTTTCAGATGATACTGTGTTGGGCCGCCATCTAATTGATTTTGAATCAAACTTGTATAATATTTCTGAAACTCCTACTGGCAGTTTCTTAGGATCTAGATGATATGGTAATAATTCTAAAATAAAATCAATTTTATCCACAGAATTATTGAACAAATGTCTATCTTCACTATCTACCGTAAAAATAATTCTTGGGTTTCCAGAAAAGTTGATTTTAATTTTTAAAGCATTTTTGCCACCTCTTCTTCTTTTAATCTCTTTGAAAATTGATTTGATTTTTTCCCAGCGTTTAAAATCAAACCATTGAAAAAATGCTTCATTAAACGGAAGAGGAATTTTTATGTCTAAGAAACTCACAAAATCCTCATCGTTTGGTTCAATTTCATCTTGAATGACTGTAAAATGAGAGTTTAGAAATCCGTATAGGACTTCAATTTCCCATGGCGAAATTCCATAATATTGTAATGTGGTCTTCAAACTTTCTGGCAATAACTTAAAATCTTAAAAATTGTAATTAAAGCTTCAAATCTGGTGATATTGGGTCAAATTCACCTTAAAATTAAAATTATATGGCAAGAGTTAGTAATTTCAGATATGAAGAAAGAATTTGTAGTAAAAAGTATTGATGCAGCACCTGACGGGGCACCATATGTCATAGTCTCATTATCATCAATTAAAGATCTTAAAGAGGGAACTCAAAATCCACAAACTCCTTTTGGTAGCCCAAAGGTAATGGGATTTACAAACATGAATGATATGATGAAGGATCTAAACAAGATGTTTGCTGGTGGTGGAATGGGTGGTCCGGGAATGCAAGGAGGTATCACTCAATTGAAACTTGAAATGCATGAATACAAAGACATGGGTCTTGCAGTTGGAGATAAAGTATTTTTAGAATTAAGCAAAGCTGAAACTCTGGGCGTTTAAACTACCAGACTGTGTTGAAATACTTCCAACCATAAAGCGCCATTATTGTTCCAATTACAAATAACATTGGTTTCCATGCAAATACTGGAATACCTGGTGTTGCAAGTTTAACTTTATAGTTATCTAAAATAGTACGAACATTTTTTTTGATTTTGTCATGCCAAATGCTATACTCCACTTGGTATTTTTTTAGAATCTCTTCTACTTCATAAATAACTGGGGTTCTCTGCGAGAAAAGATGTTGAAGATAGTCTCTTGAAACTTCTACTTCTGCATGAATTCCAATTAATCCTTTTTTAAGATCAACCATTCTGATATGCATCTCCCATGGTTTTTTTAATTTTAGATTAATTCCACTTCCAATTTGTTCTGGTTGCTTGTGTTCAAATTTTACTTTGGTAAATCCTTCTTCTGTAAAAATTTTCGTCAATTCTTCAAAACTTTTCTTTACCACAATGTGAAGTTGCTCAACTCCATCTTTGCTATCAACATTAATTTTATGTTTTAATCCATCAAGAAATGAAATTGTTTTAGGATATGTAGTAAGATATTCCATATTTTGTTCCAGAAATACCAATATTTAAAGCAGAACTAGTTAGAATCTAACTCTTTGCAGGATTTGATAATCCCCTTACGTAAACACATTGATCTGGGGATATTGCCATTTCTAAAGAATTGATTTTTCTATCAGTAAGTTTTGCACCTGAATTCCTAACTATGGCAAATGGTTTTGATTCTGTACTTTCACCCATCTTATGATTTGCAATTGTTGCAAGATTATCAACCACTGCCTGAAATGTTACTTTTAATGGATTACCATCAAGATCTTTTTTTGCTCTCATATCTAAAACTGGTTCAATTCCGGCACATGCTATTGCAACTCCTGATGTACCAATTCTTGCTGGCATTAGTCTACTATCTGCCAAAATTATTCCAACATGAATAAACCATTTCAAGAAAATTTTTCTGCGAATCTGTTCTGCAATCAGATATGGTTTTATTGGATACAGGATCGCTTTTCCTTTTTTTGCATTAGATTTATCAATTCCAGCATTTGGCGCCATTATGTTATCTGATGATGTAATTACAAATCCTCCGATACCGCCAAAAATTTTGTCGGATTCCCTGATGATGATTTCAGCAATTTCAGGTTTTAATTGAAACTTTTTTGAAATCTCTTCACCCTCATCTGAAATTCTGATTTTTTCTAGTTCAATAATTCTTCCCTGTGAATTTGAGATATATTTTGTTGAAATTACTAAAACATCACCATCTTGCAATTTTGTATTGTTTTTTCCTAATGTTTCTAACAAGACCTTAAAAACATCAAATTTTCCTTCCATTCTCTCTGCTAATAGTGGCAAAACTGTTAGTTGCACAATATTCTGAGCACTCTTTTTCTTTTTTATTGTTCTGAAAAGCTTTTAATCTGTAGAACAAGCTTTTTTGTTTATGAATATTGTTGAGAAGATTCTTGCACGTGCGTCTGGAAAATCCTCTGTATCCCCTGATGATGTTGTTTTTGCTAACGTCGACAAGGTAATGCTTCATGATGTTTCAGGACCAGGTGTCATCAAGGTCTTTGATAAACTAAAGAATCAAGGAATTTCAGTTGATAAATTATGGGATCCATCAAAAGTTTGGGTAGCAGAAGATCACTTTGTTCCTTCAGCAGAAAAAGTTTCAGCAGAAAACATTGTAAAACTATCAAACTTTACAAAAAAATATGGAATTGAAAAGCACTTCAAATATGGTATGGGTCAATACGGCATTTGTCATACCTTGTCTCATGAAGAAGCATTGGTAATGCCAGGTGATGTCTATGTTGGTGGCGATTCTCATACTAACACAACTGGTGCTTTAGGTGCGTTTGCTTGTGGATTAGGACATACTGATGTTGCTTATGTATTATTGAATGGGAATATTTGGTTTAAGGTTCCAGAAACTTATTACTTTAAGATAAATGGAAAATTACCCGATCACGTAATGGCTAAAGATTTGATTCTAAAAATAATTGGGGATATGGGAACTGATGGTGGTGCATATAGAACCATGCAGTTTGGTGGAAGTGGAGTAGATGACATGTCTGTTGAAAGCAGATTAACATTATGTAATATGACTACTGAAGCAGGTGCAAAGAATGGAATTGCTGAACCTGATCAAAAAGTAATTGATTATCTCTCTAGTAGGGGTGCCACAAATGTTAATCTGGTAAATGGTGATGATGATGCAGAATATGCCAAAATATTTGAATATGAACTCTCAGAGATGGAACCAATTATTGCAAAACCATTTTCTCCTGCAAATACTACAGTTGTAAGAGAAGCTCCATCTGTTGAATTAGATAAATCATACATTGGATCTTGTACCGGTGCAAAATACGAAGATTTGGAAGCAGTAGCAAGAATTCTTAAAGGCAGAAAAGTAAAGATTAGAACTGAAATTTTACCAGCAGCAATCTCAATTTACCAACGTGCTATGGAAAATGGATTATTGAAAATTTTCTTAGATGCTGGTGTGACAGTTGGACCTCCTACTTGTGGAGCATGTTGTGGTGCTCATATGGGCGTCTTGGCAAAAGATGAAATTTGTATCAGTACTACAAACCGAAACTTCCCAGGAAGAATGGGTCATATTGAATCGCAAACATACCTTTCATCTCCTCTAGTGGCTGCAGCCTCAGCAGTTACTGGCAAAATTACTGATCCGAGGGATTTGAAATGAAAGGTAATATCATAAAATATGCACAAGACAATATTGATACTGACGTAATTATTCCAGGTCAATATCTAAAAGTACACGATTATGCTGAACTTGCTACTCATGCCATGGAAGGATTGGATCCTGATTTTCACTCTAAGGTAAAAGAAGGTGATTTCATATTGTCTGGCAGAAATTTTGGATGCGGCTCATCTAGAGAACATGCTCCTATCGCTTTATCTTATTCTGGAATAAAGGCTGTACTTGCATTATCTTTTGCAAGAATTTTTTATCGAAATGCAGTTGATGGTGCATTTTTGTTACCAATTGAAATTGATCAAGATGCATATGATGGAATTGCTGAAGGTGATGAAATCGAAATTAATGTCTCTGTAAATGAAGTTAAAAATATTACCAAAAATCAAGCATACAAAATGAAACCCTTTTCAGAAATTATTGGAAAGATAATTACTGCAGGTGGCCTTTTCAAATATAAGCCAGACCAGGATTGAAATGGGAACAACTCTTTTTGAAAAAATATGGAAGTCTCATGTTGTTGTTGAAAAACAAAATGGCCCTTCTTTAATCTATGTTGATAGACATCTTGTCCATGAAGTAACATCTCCTCAAGCCTTTGATGGATTACGTATGAATAAAAGAAAAGTTCGAAGACCTGATCTTACTATAGCTACAATGGATCATAATGTTCCAACAAATGCCAGATCTCTTCCAATACTGGATCAAACTTCTGCAGTCCAGATTCAAACTTTGGAAAAAAACTGTAAAGATTTTGGAATCAAGTTATTTGATATTAACAGTCCGAATCAGGGAATTGTTCATGTAATTGGTCCTCAATTGGGAATTACTTTACCTGGTTCTACAATTGTTTGTGGTGATAGTCATACATCAACTCATGGAGCTTTTGGAACACTAGCTCTTGGAATTGGAACTAGTGAAGTTGAACATGTTTTGACATCTCAAACTTTATGGTCAGAAAAACCAAAACCATTTGAAATTAGAGTTGAAGGAAAAAGAAAGAACCCTCACGCTGTAACTGCCAAGGATATAGTACTCTCAATTATCAAAAATATTGGAACTGGGGGCGGTACTGGCACTGTAATTGAATATCGTGGTGAAGGCATAACTGATCTTTCTATGGAACAGAGAATGACTATTTGTAATATGTCAATTGAAGCTGGAGCACGTGCAGGTCTAATTGCACCTGATGAGAATGCTTTTGATTATCTTAGAGGTAGACAGTACACACCAAAAAACTATGAATCTCTTGTTGATTGCTGGAAAGAACATCTAAAAACTGATAGTGATGCAAAATTCGACAAGCAATTCACTTTGAATATCAATGACATTGCACCTCAAGTTAGTTGGGGTACGAATCCTGGAATGACTTGTGATGTCACTGAATCAATTCCATCACCTGATGATTTTTCTAAAGGTGATCCTAATCAAAAGAAAGGTGCCGAAAAAGCTCTTGACTATATGGATCTTGAACCAGGAATTCCAATCATAAACATCAAAATTGATAGGGTGTTTATTGGTTCATGTACAAATGCAAGATTAGAAGATCTCATTGAAGCATCTAAAGTAGTCAAAGGACAAAAAATTTCAACTAACGTTCGAGCAATGGTTGTTCCAGGTTCTCAGATGGTAAAAAAACAAGCTGAAGAAATGGGTCTTGATAAAATTTTCATTAATGCTAATTTTGAATGGAGAGAAGCTGGATGTAGTATGTGTCTTGGAATGAATCCTGATATTTTGTCTCCTGGTGAAAGATGCGCTAGTACATCAAACAGAAATTTTGAAGGTAGACAAGGAACTGGTGGGAGAACTCATTTAGTAAGTCCTGTAATGGCAGCAGCTGCTGCAATTAAAGGACACTTTGTAGATGTCAGAGAAATGGATTTGAGTTAGAATGGAGCCTTTCAAAAAAGTAATAAGCATCATCACTCCACTTGATAAGGTAAACGTGGATACTGATCAAATTGTCCCAAAACAATTTTTGAAATTGATTCATAAGTCTGGATTTGGAAAATTTTTGTTTTATAATTGGAGATATGATGTAAATGAGAATCTAAAATCTGATTTTGTCTTAAATGATTCTAAATATGATAATTCTAAAATTTTAGTAACTGGAGACAATTTTGGGTGTGGTTCTAGCAGAGAGCATGCAGTTTGGTCACTTCAAGACTATGGCTTTTCTGTAATTATTGCACCCTCTTTTGCAGATATCTTCTTTAGCAATTGCTTCAAAAATGGAATTCTGCCAATCTCATTAAATCAAAAAACAGTTGAGAAACTCCAACAAGAACTTGATACAATTGAAGTTGACTTGGAAAAGCAAATCATCAAAACTTCTTCTGAAGATATATCCTTTAAGATAGACTCTTACAAGAAAAAAATTCTCTTAGAAGGATTGGATGATATTGCACAAACTTTACAATTTGAAGAGAAAATATCTAAATTTGAAAGAGAGTCTAAAGTCCCATCTGTTTTATAATTTTATTTACCATTTTTTCATTTCTTTCTAAAACCATAGGTGACTCTACATCAATCCATTCTTTGTTCCCAATGTCATAAGCACTAATTTTTCCTTCTTTTGATAGTTGTTGTAAAATATCATATGAAAGATTGATCTCCTTTTGTTTTTGCTTTGCCTTGATTCGTTTAATGATGTCTTTTCCAAGCATGTAAATTCCCAAACATTCTGATAACTGTAATTTCATAACTGGTTTTTCTTTGAATTCTTTTATAATTCCGTCCTCTACAATTGCAAATCCTGTTTCTTCTTTTCTTTTTGTTCTAGTTACAATACATGCAGAACTATCTTTTTTTCTGAAAAACTCTTTCATCTTTTTTAGATCTACTGCACACAAATTATCCACAAACCATAACAAAAATTCTGATTTATCTTTGAGTTTTCTCTCAATGTGTAGTAGATCTCCTCCTGTGCCACTTTGTGAATCTTGAACAAAAGTGATATTTTTTTGGTTTCCATAATAGTTTTTGATTTGTCCTCCTAATCCGTTAAAATCTGAAACTATGATGATCTCTTTTACAAAACTAAATGATTTTAGATATTTTACAATATAATCAATTAATGGCTTACCGTTAATGGGAGTCATTGCTTTTGGAAAATATTCAGTGTATGGCTTGCCTCTAGTTCCTTTGCCGCCTGCTAAAATTACAGCCTTCACAGTCTAACGGTATGATTTTTGTTTTCTTCTTCTTGCACCGGGTCCACCAAATTTCTTTGGTTCTTTTCTTCTGGCGTCTCCTCTTACTAGATATTTATCAAAATCTGTGATTCTTTTTCTAAGATCATCTCTGGTAGATTTTGGGAATGGGTGTTCTTTTGGTTCTTTTTTAGATTTTGTCCATCCTGTAAGTGCTCTTGAAATTCCAGTTGCAATAGCATTGGCTTGTCCCATATATCCTCCTCCTCTTACTCTAACAGAAATATCAATTTTATCTCTTAAATCTCCTGTAATTTCTAATGGCACTAAAATTACCTCACGAGCAGTTTCTTGTGGGATCATTTCAACTGGAACATTGTTAATTCTAACTTTGCCTTTTCCTTTTGTAATGTAAACATGTGCACTAGCTGTTTTCCTAGTTGCAAAATAAATTTTAGTTTTTGGAGTTGTCATTCAGTCCACCCTATTACTCTGCATAATTCTCCTATTGTAGTGTAGTTTGATGGAGATTTTTTGATTTTTGCTTTTTCAAATTGAATTTTCTCTAGTGATTTTAATTCTTTTGGAGAACCAATGTAAGTTCTAAGTCTTTGATGTGATTCCTTACCTGATGGTTTTCTATCATATGGTAGCATTCCACGAATCATTTTTGCAATAATTGTATCTGGTCTTCTGTAATGGGCTGGTCCATGTTTTGGATTAATGATGCTGTTAATTTCCAAAAATTCTCTGTATTCTTTGATGTGGTTACTTCTTGTTCCACTCATCATAATTTTCTCACAATTTATCACTGAAACTCTGTTCCCTTTGATTAGTAATTTTGCTACATTTGATGATAATCTTCCAGCGATATGATCTGTTGCATCAACAACTATTGGCCTATCAGTTCTGACAACTGTTTCTTGACTAGCCAAGTAGAATTACTCCTTTTCCAGTAGGATTTTGTTCAATTAGATCTGAAAAACTAATTAGTTTTCCGCCATTGTCGATAATTTTATCAGCAGCAGAATTTGAAATTGAAAATGAACATAGTGTAATTTTGTGAAGAACATTACCCGTTCCAAGAACTTTTCCTGGAAAGACTACTGTATCGCTTTCTTTTGTTAATTGAGCAATTCTGTTCAAGTTGATATCTCTTCGTGCAATAGATGGCTTTAGTGCATATTCTGTTAATTTTGCCCAAATTGGAGCATCATTTTTGATTGATGCCTTCTTTAGATCTCTTGCCATACGAATAACCACTTGATTAGTCATGATAATGAAACGGCTTAAAACCCAAATATAATGTGTATGCTTAGTTTATTCTTTGATTTGGTTGATCATGTCTTTGAATTCAACTAATCTATTACTTACTTCGTCTACACCTGCGAGAATAATTTGCTCTGGACTAAGAGCACCAGTTGATTCTACAGTGAGAACACTTTCATCTTTTTTGTCTGTATCAGTAAGAGTTGAAATATTTGCCGAGTTCCATTTGGCATGCTCGGTTCCACGTCCAAGTCTTGCATAACATTCAACTTTGATTCTTTGACCTTGTGTGAGTTGAACAATTGAGATTTTGTCTGAAATTGGTTTTATTGAATCATCTTCAGAGGATAACTCGTTTGATAGAACAGTTCTTGTCACATCTGAATCTCCAGAGTCTAAAACTAACATGACTCTACAGTTTGAACAACCAGATTCACTTTGACAATCACATTTGGATGGTTCATTAAATCTGGACAAGTCAGTTTTTATTGGAATTAGTCCTAATCTGTGTGCTAATCCTTCATCTGGTAAGACGGATGAGTTTTCTATAATATCTACAGTGTCTATTGCAAAGACTGGAACACCATTTAGACATACACGTCTAAGTGCATTTGCGTACTGTAATGAAACATCTTTTAGCTTTACAGACATTTTTTGATTATCTTTGTTAATTACTTCTAATGATGACAAATCTTGAAGAAAATCTTTAAAGTCCACATAAGAATCTAGCTAGTTTTACGTATAGTTACTTGATTAATCCTGATTTAATTAAGCAAATTTTTAGGATTAATTCTTTTCGATCTGATGTTGTATGTTTTGAACACACTGTCTCTTATGAGTATAATATCATATGAATGGTATGAGCAATTCACAGTGTGAGCATTATTGGACTCAAAATGGGTCTACTTCTGCGTACATTGTGGGGCAGATATTAACAAAAATATTTCCTAGTTTTCATTATACTTTATTTTCTGAACTCTATCAATACGCTTAAGTCCATAATCTGAATGGACGAGGTATGGGTAAATCATTAGGGGACTACACCATCGAAAAGTCTTCTTCAGCTGACATCAAGAATATCAAATGGACACAAAAAAACCCAAAAGACACTGACAAATTAAAAAAGAAAAAAACAGATAAGAAATTTCAAAATTCTTCTGCATCTAACTGTAAAATTAAACAAGGCTTCAAAAGACCTGCAAGGTAGATAAAATTACTATCCTATTGGGAAATGTATAGATAAATACCAAATTATCGTACAAATTTTAGAAATGGTTGATGTTACCATAGCAAGATATTCATTTGAAGGGGAAAAATTTGAGATTTTGGTAAAGCCTGATCCTGCACTGGATTACAAACTAGGCAAGAAAAAGGATATTTCTGCAGTTTTAGTTTCAGAAGATATCTACACTGATTCAGGAAAAGGCACAAAACCTACAAATGAAAAATTACTAAAGGCTTTCAAAACTGAAGACTTGACTGAAATTGCTCAAATAATTCTTCAGAAAGGTGATCTGAATCTTACAACTGACCAACGACGAAAAATGATTGAAGAAAAGAGAAAACGTATTGTTGAGTTTATTGCCAAGACCTATGTCGATCCTAAAACTCACTTACCTCATCCTCCATTAAGAATTGAGCAAACTATGAAAGATGCTAGAGTTTCAGTAGATCCTCAAAAAAGCGTAGACGAACAGGTAAAAGACATTGTTGAAAACTTGCGTTCAATAATTGCTCTAAAATCTGAAAATCTACAATTGGAGATTATAATTCCGGCACAATTTGCATCTCAATCATACTCTGTTCTCAAATCAGTTGGTTCTCTAAAAAAAGAAGAATGGCAAAATAATGGTTCTCTAAAAGCAATACTTGAAATACCTGCTGCAGCAAGGCCAAACGTGATAGATAGATTAGGCTCTATAACCAAAGGCTCTGCTACAGTTGAGGTAATGAAGTAATGGAGAATAAGAGAAAATATGTTATTCCCGGCGATGTGGTAACTACAGGACCTTTTAGACCTGAACAAAATGTTGTACTTGATGGAAATAAGATAATTTCAACAACTGTTGGAATTTCTGAAATTTATGATGATTCTGTTAGAGTAATTTCCTTAACTGGAAAATATATTCCAAAAATCAATGATCTAGTGATTGGCAAAGTCCTTTCTCATACGTCTTTGTCATGGGAATTAGATATCAACTCATGTTATGTTGGATTCTTACCCGCACAAGATGTCTTTGGACGAGACTTTTCTGCTCATGCTGATGAACTTACTTCAAAACTAACAGCAGGAGATCTTGTTGCTGCAAGAATTGCTAATTTTGATAGGACAAGAGATCCACTTGTAACAATTTCTGATAGAGATTTAGGTAAAATAGATTCTGGAGCATTAATTGAAATCTCTCCAAGTAAGGTTCCACGCCTAATTGGAAAAAGAGGTACAATGATTCAAACTATCGAGATGGCCACTGATGCTGCAATTACAATTGGTCAAAATGGATGGGTAGTGGTTTCATGCGAGTCTCCCGAGGGATTATTAAAGGCTAAAAAAGCCATTCAAATGGTTAATGAGAAAGCACATGTTGCTAATTTGACTGATCAAGTGAAAGAAATGTTAGAATCAAAAGGTGAATCATAATGGGTGGACAAGATGCTACAATGGTCCTATTGGACGAAAATGGAATTCGTTGCGACGGAAGAAAAATCGACGAACCAAGACGAATAATGATTAAAGCTGGTGGACTAAAAAATGCAGATGGCTCAGCATACATTGAATTTGGTGATAATAAAATCCTAGTTGGTGTATTTGGTCCAAGAGATGTACATCCAAAACACATGTCTGATACTGATACTGGAATTCTACGAGTTAGATACCACATGGAACCATTCTCTGTTAGTGACAGAAAAAATCCAGCTCCGTCAAGAAGAGAAATTGAAATTTCCAAAGTAATCAAAGAGGCACTAGAGCCTGCAGTTATGTTAGAAAAATTTCCAAGAACAGCAGTTGATGTATTTATAGAAGTCTTGCAAGCAGATGGTGGCACTAGATGCGCCGCACTTTCTGCAGCTTCTGTTGCATTAGCAGATGCTGGAATTCCAATGAGGGATATGGTTGCAGCATGTGCTTCAGGTAAAGTAGCAGATACTATCGTTCTTGATGTTAACAATGAAGAGGACCAAGCAGGTCAAGCAGATATGCCAATTGGTTATATGCCAAGTCTTGAAAAAATTACGTTATTACAATTAGATGGAGTTCTATCTCCTGAAGAATATAAAAAATGTGTAGAGGTTGGAGTCAACGGTTGTAAAATTGTTTATGAATTACAAAAGAAAGCACTCAATGACAAATACTTTGGAACCAAAAGTGATTAGATATGGCATCACGTACTGTTATTGGTGAATTAAAAAAAATACAAATTCTTGAATTACTAGAACAAGGAAAAAGAATAGACGGACGAGCACTAGATGAACCCAGAGAAATTTCAATTGAAATTAATGCAATTCCTAAAGCAAATGGTTCAGCAAGAATATTTCTTGGTGATACCGAAGTCGTATGTGGAGTAAAAATACAACCAGACAGACCTTTCCCAGATATGGGTGACAAAGGTATTTTCATTTGTACTGCTGAACTTTTACCACTTTCACATCCTACAGTTGAAACAGGACCACCACAACCTCATGTAATTGAATTGGCACGAGTTACTGATAGGGGAATTAGAGAAAGTCATATGGTTGATGTGTCACAATTAGTTATTGAGAAAGACAAATCAGTTGTTGGTGTATTTGCTGATATTGTAGTTATTGATTATGATGGAAATCTCTTTGATGCATGCTCTTATGCTGCTACTGCTGCATTGCTTACATCAAAAACTCCAAAATGGACTATGGTTGATGATAAAGTAACACGTGTTGATGAGGATGAAACTCCATTACCAACTACAACAATTCCAGTATCTGTAACTATGGGAAAAATTGGAAATCACATTATTGTTGATCCAAATGGTGATGAATGGGCTAGTATGGATGCAAGAATTACAATTACTAGTGATTCTGATGGAAATATCTGTGCCTTGCAAAAAGGTGGCACTGATGGATTCACACAAGACGAAATTATTCAGTGTGGAGAACTTTCTGTTAGAATAGGTGCAAAAATCAGAGAAAAATTAAAGGAATCTCAACAGGAAAGTCAATAAAATGGCAAAAGCAAAAAAATCTCTTAAAGGATTAGGTGCAAGACATGGAATTAAACTTAGGAAACAATACACAAAAATTCATTTTCTATTAAAAGAAAAGAGAATCTGTCCTGAGTGTGGTTCAAAGACATTTGGTAGGGATGCTGTAGGAATTTGGTCTTGTAAAAAATGCAGCTTTAAAGTAGCTGGAACAGCATATGACATTAAACTTTAGTGCAAAGATCACTGTTGATGCAAAAGAGAAAACAAAGGCAATTTATGATTCTGTAAATACTGACAATGAATTTTATCCCGAAAATCCTGTAAAGACTGAGATAAAATTTAATGAAAAGTTAAGCATTTTTGTTGGATCTGAACATTTACCCCATTTGAGAGCAAATCTTAATTCTACACTTCGACTAATTCAAGTCAGTCATGATTCGATTGAATCGGTAAAGATATAATGAAACAGATTTTTTGAATAAATATGTCAACACCACAGATGCCTCCATGGCTTCAAGAACAAATAATGAAATTACAACAATCTCAACAGAATCTTCAATCAATAATGACTCAAAAACAACATCTTGAAATGGAAAAAGCAGAAACAGCAAAAGCTCTTGAAGAATTAAAAAAAGTCACAGAAGGTGATGCAGTATACAAACATGCTGGCACTGTCTTGATTAAATCAACTAAAAAAGAATTAGTTGATGAATTAGAAGAAAAACAAGAGATGGCAAAAACACGTGTGATAGTTCTTGAAAAACAAGAAACTCGTGTTAAAGAATCACTCAAAGAACAAGAGTCAAAAATTACTGAAATGATGAAAAGCGGTTCTGCAAATTCTCCTCCTGCAGAAGACAATCCTAGAAAATAATATCATTCACTGATTTCAAATAAGATATTAACAAATCTGTACAAGTATCATCAATGAAATTAGAAAACCTTCGAATTATTGTAGATGAAAGAGAACGAAAAAGTGGAATTCCTGAACTTCTCAAGTCAGTTGGTTTGAATGTTGAAATGAAGACACTTCCAATAGGTGATTATATTGTTGCACCAGAAACAATTGTAGAACGAAAAAGTATTCGCGATTTAGTCTCATCTGTTTTTGATGGACGACTCTTTGATCAATGCTCTAGACTCAAAGAACATTTTGAGCATCCTATTGTTTTAGTAGAAGGAAACGTTGATGAAATTGAAGAAATCGCTGATAACCCTCTGATATTTTATGGAGCTATCTCTACTGTTGCACTTGATTTCAAAATCCCAATAATTCCTACTCCTAATGCAACTCACACAGCTAAGTTACTAGTATCAATGTGTTCAAGAAAAGATTCTCCAAAGGGTCCTTATCTGAAGAAAATTAAAAAATCTTCTAATTTACAAAAACAACAACTCTCAGTTCTTTGCAGTTTGCCAGGAATTGGAGAAAAATTTGCAGTTAGAATGCTTAAAAAATTTGGAACACCATTCAAAGTCTTTACTGCTACAAGTACTGAGCTTGCAAAAGTTGAAGGGCTAGGTGAAGCACGAGCAAAGAAAATTAAAAAAATGCTAGACTCCAAAAGTAAATTTCTCAAAGAGTCTAACCAAAAAACTCTGCATGATGCATGATTATCCCTTGAGTAATTTTCTTTTTAATGGTGTTCCACATGCTGGACACTCTTTTCCACTAGTATGGTTAGTTCTACATCCTGGACAATAATGAACCCATTTTCCTACATCTTTAATTCCCTGAGTCATAATTGGTGATATTTTCAAATCTAGATTCTTTGCTACATTTGAAATTGCAAAATCATCACTAATTATTTCACCACTCATTTCAATGCATAACGCAATGATGGAGATATCTTGTTCTGATAACTGTGGAAAATCTCCCGTATTCTTTGCTGCCTTTGTTGCAACTTTGGTTGATTCTCCATCTGGCTCTCTGATTTTTAGTCTATTAGTTTCAAGTAAAATTTCAAGAGCACCATGATTTTTTTTAATGTGTCTAATTTCATCATAAACAAGAGATGTGGTGTAGTAATCATTAGATGATCTAAATGGAACTCCTGCATAAAATGCACTGGCATCTAAAATTCTAAAATCCAAGCTTGACTCCTACTTTTGATTCTACATTTTTAATCATTTTACAAAGTCATTACAATTTTTTTCCTTAACTATTGTTAAAATCAAAGTACGTCAACTTAACTTCCACAAATATCTTGATGAGTTTATGTGTATTCTTTGATTATTGCACCAAAATCCAAGCTTTGTTTTAAAGTAAATTGATCCTTGAATCATAAATGTTAAAAAGTTATTTTTTTGTTAAAGATTACTTGAAGATTATTGTATTATTGGTAATTTGTGGTCTTATCACTCCAATTGGAATCCAGGATTCTTTTGGTACGCTTTGGGATTATTGCTCAGTTGAAGGCTTTTTATTAAATGATAACCCTGACAAGTTTGCTCTAGTGGAAGTTACCATAACGCATTTTGAAATTGGAGAGTTTGATCCTCCAAAGATGGGATTTAATGGGCCATTCTATACTTCCTATTCAACAAATTATGATATGGAAAAAGTAGTGCATGGAAACAAAAATCTTCCTTTAAGTTCTGTTGTGATTAAAGATGAAGTTGCTTCTTCCCAACCCAAAGTAGGCGAAAAATATCTTATGATGTATTATTTGTATGATGCATATGGTGATGGTGAAATGTGGAATATATTTTATGGTGCACTTTGTATTGAGGATGCGGTATCTGGGCCAATTTTTTCCCCATTATCTTTTCTTGATGATATTAACATCTATTTGGATTTAAGAAACAATCCATGCAGTCCAGATAAAGAATATCTAATTAAAAAATCCACAAAAAACATAGTTTGTGTGACTTTGGATACTAAAGAAGATTGATTGAAAGAGGGTATGGATATGAAATGCGGTACAAAGTGTAAAATGGAGTAAAAACATGAAAGTGAGGGCTCTGGTGCATTTTAGTGATCAGATTACCATTTTGCACCAGAACCCAACCGACAGTCAACACCGAGAAGATCCACATCTCTCAAATTTAAAAAAATTCTATAACCAAATATTCCCTGTTCAAATAATATTCTATGAATATCTTTTTTGAATCTTTTATTTTTTTATAATGATATGAATTTATATAGTTCTGAATTAATGCATTTATCGTGGGGAATAGGGGTTATTTTGTATTATTTGGAATGATATTTGCTGTTAGTTTACTTGCTTTATCTTTACCAACGACTAGTTTTGCTGAAGAGGGTTCATCATATAGATTAATGGAAGTCAGTTATGATGAAAAATATATTTACGTAGCTGACGCTGGTAGAAATGAACTTGTGGTAATAGATTTAGACACAGAAACTGTTTTCAAACGAATACCTGTGGGAGTTGATCCAAGAGATGTTACTGTTCTTGATGGACCAAATTTCATTGCTAATGAAAAAATTCTAGTTACAAACTTTTTCGATGATACTGTTTCAGTTATTGACAAAAACAATCATGCCTCTAGAAATTGGTAAATTACCGTGGGGCATTGATTTTACTAATGATGTTGTTGTAGCGAATTGGGGAGGAAACGGTCTTGGTGTTCCATCTGCTGAACAAGGATCAATTTCTGTACTAAACATTACTACTGATTTTGATACTCCATCTGATTGTGGCTATATCCCTATTGAATCTGCTCCTAACGGCGGTCCTTGGGGAGTAAAGGCTTCGGATATATGGGTAGTTATCACTAATGATGGACTAAGTCGTATTACTATTCTTAATACCAGTAGATGGGAAAGTACATCAAATTACACATTCTAGGAAATAATTATTTTTGTTATTTCTAAAATAATACACAATCATTTTCACAAAGAAATATTTGAGAGTTTCAATTGATATGATTGGTTTGTAATTTTGTATATCCGATTCTTCAGATATTATCAAATTTGTAATAATCCATGCATTGTACAAAATTAATGAATAGTAAAAGTATAGCAACCTTATGGATTGGTTTGAACTATAGTTTTTGGTCTGAATCTTCCTATGCAGGCATAACCTGTCTCTATTCCCCACCGTTGCTTGTAATCAGTTGGAATGGATTGTATGTTGTGTGATATTTCTTTTGGTGAAATATTTGTTGCAAATGTAATGTACTGGTCTGTAAGATTTGATTTTTTTCTTGCATTCTTGTTTGGTAAAATGACTAGAGTAAATGACTCGACATGCCCTGATGCGGATTGTATCATACAATTTGAAATTGATTTTCTATCTCCATTAACATATTGTAAAATGGCATCTTTAATTCTTGGAGTCTTTTTTGCAGGCATTAGAAATTTCAAGTGTTTTTGTTTTATCACAGAAATTATTCCAGCTGTAAAAAACTCTCTATCAACTAATAACAATTTG
>JACERO010000075.1 GCA_013911135.1 Candidatus Nitrosopumilus sp.
TGGTGCAATAGTACTCCATTGAAGATCTGACATTTCTTTATGAATCATGTAAAAGATTTGAAGATGTCATTGTTAGATCTGTATTATCATCAAATGTTTACAAAATGATCTGTTTTAGGATGAGTTCTTGACATCTACAACAATAAAACGTTCATTGTCTTCTTTGGGATTAGGATATGGTTTTGAAGTAACTTGCATTATTCCCATGGCTTGTCGTTCATCACCTGTATGATAAAATAAAACAAGATCATTAGGTTTCATTTCTCTCATGTGCTTTAATGCAAGATTATTATGAATTCCATCCCAGACAGTTATTTTTTCTTTTTTTAGTTGTTCAAAATTATATCCTCGTGGTCCACTAGGTTCTTGTTTTGCTAACCAATAATTTACCATTTCAATTTTTTGTATCACAGATAGATGTTTTATTGTTTTTTAATTCTTGAAAATGAGATTGTTCCCCGGTTCTGACTCGCACAAGATCATTGGTATTTTAGCCAAAACCTCCTTGGGTTCTGAAACCGGGGCGCCCTTAATGTGCCATGCCTGGGTGAATTAGAAATCACTGGTATCATTACGATCGACATCATCCCAATCCGTCTGCATGGTTGCTCTTAGGGCATACAATGGTCTACTTGGTCAAATATTAACCAGGTAGTTTTATTTCAAAGGAAACTATCAGTTCTCTAAGCTTAAAGTTGTCTTTAGTAGATTTACTAATTTCACCAATAATTCCGATAACTTTTCCATCAACAGTGATGTTTGCAACATGTCCATTTTCAAAAGTTGGGTGAGTGGTAGTTTTAGTTTCACAAGTTTTTCCAAATATGGATTGAATAATAGATTGTAAAACAGATTTCATCTCGCTAAAGTTTGCATCTTTATGAGAGCTTGTTGCACAAAGATGAGTTTCTTCAGTTACAGAACTTGTTTTATTAAAAATAGTTCCTATCTCAAATAATTTTTGAGGATATGATTCATGAATATTTTTTGCCAAACTATCAATTAATCCTGGAAATAGTGAATCTCTAAGAATAGTATGTTCGAGACTTTTGGAATCTAAAACTGAGACAATTTTTGATGAATCTCTTTTTGTATTATCATAAAGAATTCGTTTGCTAGTTAAGCTAGAATTTAGAGCTTCCATATAGCCTAATCCAGTCATCATAGAAGAAATTGATTGTAAACTAATTGAGATGGGGTGTTTTTGACCAAGTGTTTGAGAAGGGGATAAGGTAGGTTCAAGATTTTGGATTCCATATCCTAAAGCAACTTCTTCTACCAAATCCATTGATCCGAAAATATCAAATCTATATGCAGGAATTATACAAATGATATTTTTACCTTTAGTTGATGCATCTAGTCTAGATTTTTTCAATGATGAAATAATCTTTGAAGCATTAAGATTCAAACCAAGGGTTTGATTGATCAAGGAAGAGTTAACAGATATTTTCTTTTGTGCAAGTTTTGGTGAAGAGTTTTTTGCACCAGAAATTTGAACTGATTCTAAAGTAAAACCTGCACTTTGTAAAATAGTTGCAACAACTGAAAGCATATCTTCAGCATCCTCTTTATTGATTCCAGTTACCTCAACAAAGAGATTTTTTGTTTTAGTTGTAATAGTAGTTATTGCTGCATTAATTATTGGAGGAAAAGAAACTGTTTTTTGATTTGCATCTAAAATTAGAGGTATTTTGGGTGAATTCCCGAGTATAGAACCATAATCTTTTCCCACATCAGTATCTTTAAGAATCTCAGAAATTGAAAGTTCTTTTTCAGAGGTTAATGGAATGAATTTGTGATTTCTATTTGTGGTTGTGTAAACTAAAGGAAATGAGATTGTGTCCAAGTCATGTATGCCTATTGATGATTTTTTTCTCTTTCTTCCTATTCTAAAATGAAGATCTTCTTGCATTGTCATAAATTGTTTAATTGTTCTATCATCAATTTTTCCATTTGTTGCAACAATTCCAGTTACAAAAGGACGAATTTTTGATACTTCAGATTTTACAGAAATTTTATACTTGTTTGATTTTTTGACACTCAGTTTAATTGCTCCAGTTTTGATTCCAAGTAATCCTTGCAATCCCAATGCAATTCCAAAATCAGTTGAATAATCAGGTCTGTTTGGGCTGTATTCAATTCTGATTAGGTCTTTGTTTTCTGATTCAATATCTAATCCAAGAAATGGTAATGAATCAGAAATTTGCTTTTTTGTAACTTTGCCAACTAATTTTTGAAGGCGTGTATATGATAATTCAACTACTGGCATTTTCTAGCATTCCTTAACCAACTCAAATTGTTATTGTAAAATTCTCTCACATCATCAAGACCATACTTTAGCATTGCAATTCGTTCAATACCGCCTCCCCATGCCAAAACAGGTTTAGTGATTCCAAGAGGTTTAGTTACTTCTGGTCTGAAAATTCCCATTCCAAATAGTTCAACCCATTTTCTTAATCTTTCATTATACACCATAGTTTGTAATGATGGTTCGGTATATGGAAAAAATGTTGGCCAGAATTTTATTTTTGTAATTCCAATTCGTTTGTAGAATTCTCTTTGAATTCCCATTAAATTTCTCAGATTAGCATCTTTTCCTACAACAACTCCTTCAATTTGATTAAATTCTACAAGATGTTTGTAACTAACCTTTTCATTTCTAAATACACGTCCTAATGAAAAAACTCTTGCTTCATCAGGCTTGGTTTCAGCTAGATGTTTAATTGTAACACAAGTAGTATGAGTTCTTAGAACCATTTTTCTTGCTTCATTGATATCCCAATGATATCTCCAATTCTTTTTGTGGGATTCAGAAACTTTTCTAATTTGTTCTGGTGTTGCAATTTTTTTAGCAGAAATTCCATCTAGATAAAAGGTATCCTGTAATTCTCTTGCAGGATGATCTTGTGGAGTAAATAGAGCATCAAAATTCCAAAAGCTTGACTGAGACATGTTTCCATTGATTTCTGAGAAACCTAATGTAACGAATATTTCACGAATTTCATCAATAGTGTCTTTTAATGGATGAGTTCTTGCAGCAAAAACTTCAGGTACTTTTGCTTCTACATCTATTTCCCCAGAAGACTCTGAAAGTTTTATTGATTTTGCAGAATCAGTTAAAGAAATTTCTTTGGTCTTAACTACATCTTCAATTATAAAATCAGGTCTTTTCAAAAGTTCTGATAAATCATTTTTATCAATTTCATCTTTAGATAATTTGTTGTTTCCAATTTGTTTGAGAGTTTTTTCACCAGGAAGTTCTAAAGGAGAATTTTTAAGCAAAATTTGATCAGAAGATGCCTCAACCCAATTATTTTTTCTAGACAATCCTATTGCGGGTCCAAAAATAGGTCCAAGTTCTTTTTGTAAATCAGATAATTTTTTAGAACCATTCTTTAGCAAATCTAGTAATCGTCTCTCAGGGAGTCCTTTTTGAAAAGATTCAATGCCATTTTTACCTAAACTAATGATGCTTGTTTTAGATTCATTGACAATTGCCAGATCTTTTAGTTTAAGCCATTCAATTCCTCGTCTGATTTGATCTGGTAAAAGTTTTGTAGATTTTTCAAGGGTCTCAGGAGTTTGTTTTGGATTATCTTTTAGAGAAATGATAATTTTTTTTTCAATTTCATGAAAAACTTGTGACAACAGTAAAAGTTCGAAAAAGACTTTTTAAACCTTAACCTAAGTCAGATTGAATGTCAGCTGATGACTTTATTGTAACTCCTTGGCATGTTGAAGGGGATATTGATTATGATAAATTGATCAAACGATTTGGTACTGAGAAGATTTCTTCAGAACTACAAGATAGAATCAAGAAAATTACTGGTGAAGACCATTTCATGCTTAGAAGGGGTATTTTCTTCTCTCATAGGGAAATGAACCGAATTCTTGATGATTATGAAAAGGGTAACAAATTCTTTCTATATACTGGAAGAGGTCCTTCTGGTCATACTCATATTGGACATCTAGTGCCCTGGGTTTTTGCAAAATGGTTACAAGAAAAGTTTGATGTTAACATGTATTTTCAATTAACAGATGATGAAAAGTTTTATTCAAAACCCAATCTAACATTAGAAGAAACTGGGAAATTTGCATATGAGAATGCATTAGACTTTATTGCATTAGGTTTCAAACCAGAAAAAACAAAAATTATTATCAACACAAGAAATATTCAAACGCTTTATCCAATTGCAGCACAAGTAGCAAAGAAAATTAACTTTTCAAATACAAAAGCAACATTTGGATTTACAAATGAAACGAATATTGGTATGATTTTTTATACATCATTACAATCTGCACCATGTTTTATTGAAGATAAACCAGTTTTAATTCCGTTAGGAGTAGACCAAGATCCTCACTTTAGATTAACAAGAGACATTGCACCAAAGATTGGAAAACCAAAACCTGCATTAATTCACAACATAATGATTCCAGGATTGGAAGGACCTGGCGGAAAAATGTCAGCATCTGATGAAAATGGAACAGTATACACAACTGATGCACCAAAAATAGTAAAAAAGAAAATTAACAAATATGCATTTTCAGGAGGACAACCAGATATTGAACAACATAGAAAGCTTGGAGGAAATCCAGATATTGATGTATCATATCAATATCTCAGAATATTTTTTGAACTAGATGACAACAAGTTAAAGACAATCTATGAAGATTACAAATCTGGAAAATTACTCACAGGAGAACTAAAAGCAATTTTAATTGAAAAAATTAACGATTTTCTTGCAATTCATCAAGAAAAAAGAGAAAAGGCAAAAGACAAGATAGAACAATTTCTTTTTGAGAATAAATGAAAATTAGTATTGTATGTGATGACGAATATGAGGCTAAGAAACTTGCCAGTTTAATTTTCATAAAGGAGGGTAAAGAAACTTACATCACATCAATTCTTAATGTGATTGAAAATGAATTGGTGATTTCATTGAAGGATAAATCTGCTCACAGTATTGTACTAAAAGATAAAGCAAATGTTGAGAAATTTGCGGATTTTATTCAATCAGTAATTGATAAAGAGCACAAGCTAGTTTCCACTAAAATTTTAGAACACAGTATAGAAATTGTGAAAGAGTGAATTTAGAGTGAATTTAGAGTAAACACAGCATATACTGCTACTATTACAACCATAGCAACTAGAGAAATTCCCATTGCTTTAGAGTCGCCATCCATGATTCGATTTCAAAATTATTATTATTAAAGTGTTAATGAATTCTCAAAGATGATTTTAGAGATTATCTAGGAAAATATTTACTCTTTTTTGACTTTGGTCTGTCTTCTGTTCGTTTTGAAATAGGTTCTCTAATTTGATTACAATTTAAGCAAAATACCTTTAATTCTTCTCTAGCAAGATCTGGTGCTGAAATATATTTTCCCCATGAGGCAGAATCGCCACCACGGCCAGAATTATCAGAAGTGACATTTCCAGAAATTGGACTTATTCCTAATGCTCTTTCATCCTTGAAACCACAATTAGAACAGATTTTTCCACCTAAAATTTCATATAATTTTTCTTTGATAGTTTCATAAAATTTGTCTGAACCATTTGCAAAGAAACTCTCTTGTTTTCTCAAAAATTTATCACTTCGCGGCTTACTAGATCTAGAATTATCTCTACGAGATTCTCGTCTAGATGAAGATCTTGAACCTCTATCATCTCTGGAATATCTGTCATTTCCTGAATCTTGTGGTTTGTTTTGTCTGAAACAATCACTACAGTATACTGGTTTGTCAGTTCTTGGAACAAATGGAACTTGACATTCAGTGCCGCAATCAGCACAAGTTACAGTTGTAGATTCTCTTCTATCATCTCTGGAATATCTTGAACCTCTATCATCTCTGGAATATCTTGAACCTCTATCATCTCTGGAATATCTTGAACCTCTATCATCTCTGGAATATCTAAAAGATCTAGATGGTTCGTTATCTTGTCTAGTATCTCTTCCAGATCTTTTTCTATCAGAATACCTTTTGTAAAGTTCCATATCTGGAGAATTTCAAACTTATTGGTTATAGATACCTTGACTTTGTTTTGTGCCTAGAATAAAAAATCTCATCAAACTAGAGATTTATCCATTTCAACTGATAGTATCTCTTGAACTTTGAGAAAATATAGCTTTGTAGAGCATGGCATTGCATCCAAGTTATTGTCAACTGCAATCATAAAGTATCTGACTGCACGTTTTGAAATATCCAAATTAAATTTCATTGTAAGTACAGGATCTTGATGAACTTTAATTTTATCTTGAAGCCAAGGAGGTGCCATTTCAATTGTTTCTTTGATAATTTTCTCATACCAAAATGAGAGATTTTGAGGTTGTAATCCCTGCTTCAGATTTGAGACATCAGTATCAATTACTTTCATCATGTGATTGATGATTCCCATGAGGCTTGATTCTAGAATTTTGTTTTATTCCAATTACTCAAAGTTAGACAAGCTGTTAGTCAATTGATAACAAGTTTCCCTCTGCGTCAATTTCAGAATTTTTGATTCGAGTTGTAGATATTCTTTTACCGTCTTTTGCCAGAAACATTGGAACCGTTATAATTTTCACAGGAGATAATTTCTTTTCTGCTCGAAGTTGGTTTAGAACTGTACCTTGATTACTTTTTTCATCACTAACTACCAATGCTTTTACTTCTTTCTCTAAAACAGCAGGTCCAAAATCATTGTCAAGTTTACTAATTTGAAATGAAGAGTTTGGAAATTCTTTGGAAATAACTTGTGTTAAATTTTCGAGTCGCTTTTCATATTTGTTAATTGGTAGTTTTCCTTTTTTTTCAGCAAGTTCATCACTAGTCAATCCAATGATTACTTTATCAGAAATAGCAAATGCATTTGAAAGTAAAGTTAGATGACCTCTATGAATTATGTCAAATGTACCACCAGTGGCAACAAGAGAGAATTCAGACATGCAAATGTATTGATTTCTTTGAAAATAAATGTCCTGTTTTAGAGATATGTCTGATATTAAATTATTTTATGTTAATTTGAAATTATCATTGTTCCTTCTGTAATTAGGAATTGAATTGCACTAATAAATTCGGCATCTGAAGAATTTCCATCTACCCAAGTACTTGCAGTGAATTTAATCCATGATGAAATTTTTCCACTAGTTAATTTCTGTTCCATAGATGTAGCACCATTAGAATTTATCACAAATGACATTTTTTCTACTGTTGCTTTTGAACTTCCATATTGAGCTTTGACTATAAATTCCCCATCAAAGAATTTCTCATTTAGTATTATGCTATGTAAGAATGTACCATCAGTATCGACTGAAGTTTTTTGAGTTAGAATAAAGTTATTACTAGAATCAAAAATCGAAATTCATAAATTTCTATCTTCATCATATTTGTTGACACTACCAGAAAATGTTATTGTGTCTCCAAGATCATATGATTCATTTTCAGAGTATATCTCTACAGTGTAATTGTTAGCACTGCTCTGTTCAGGAGGTCCGCCATAACCGAAAGCCTGAGATCCTAATGATGATACGATAAATAGAGACATTACAGTAATAATGAAAATTGTGTTAAATCTCTTAATTGGCACTCATTACAGCAGATTCTTTTTGAATTTAAATGGTGTGTGATTTTTTGAGATATATTTTGATTTTAAATCTAGGTTACAATAATTAGAACAAAAGGACCACGTTCTGCTATTGGAACATTGTTTTTATCCCAAACAAATGTTTCAATGAAAAATAATCCCTTTTTTTCTGGAATCCAGTCTATGCTTTGAGTTTCCAATCCTGTCCCAATGAATCGTCCATCAAATTTTCCAATATACTCAACATAAGGCATTTCTCCAGACTCTTTGATTTGTACATAATAGGTATATGCAGTTTCGTCAGATTCTTGATCTGCTGCAAACTGTATCAAAGTTTTACTTTTTATGTTAACAGTTGAATCTACTGGAATTTCAGATAATTTGTTTCCCATTGTATCTTCTACACTAACATCAGAAATTATTACTAATTTTGTATGGGCTTGAGAAGGAGAAATTGCTATATCAACAAAATCAGAATAAAAAACACTAGATTCTGCAAATAACAAAAAACCTACAGCTCTTGAATCAATTTTCTCATCAAGATCAAAAGTAACCTCAGTGTTTAGTTCCATATTACCAAGTTCTATTGTAGAGACTCCAAGTATTCGTGGTGGCTCAAAGCCATCATAGAAAGCAAGATGAACTTTAGTATCAGCACTTGGAGCTCCTCCATTTTGCAAAACTCCAGAAAATTGTAATGTGGAACCTAAAAAGACCTCAGTAGAAAATACTGTAAGTTCCTTTGACTTTGATGTTGAAGAATCAAATCCTAAAAGAGATATGGATGCCTGAGTGATGTTAGGATTTGGAGTATCAGAACGTATAGCAAATGGAGATTGTCCATTAGGAGGAATCACTTGGAGTGTGGTATAGCCAACTAGGGCTTCTAATGGAGTAGAATCAAAATCATCAAAAAAGTTCACTTGAATTCTAACATTAGTTACAGGAGTTAGTGAATTGGTGTTTTCAACTACCCCAACTACAACGGTATATCCCTCAGAATCATGATATACAAAAGGAGTTTCATTTTGTAGGGATACAGACAGTGTGGGAGCATTGTCTGAATATTCTTGAGAGAATGCTTGTGAAAATGGAACTAGGAGTAAAATCAAAAAGGCACTTAAAACAAGTTTCTGCATACAGATTTCTTTGAGATAGTAGTTTAATTTCGTGTAACATATCATATAGTGAACAAGAAAGGTAACTACGTTTAACCTAGTCTACACTATCATATGAAATAATAAAAAGAGATTAAAAAGATGTAAGTTCTATTTTCTCTTTGCGGTAATTGCTATCCAGTAAATCAAACCTGGTGCTAAACCAACAATGAGCGGAATAAATACGGGCCATCCATCTGCTGCGCTTGTCATAGAGTAAAACCGAAACTTATCCTATTTAAATCCATCCAGCAGTCTGAAATTCAGCATAGATCGAAGATGATAAAAGTGGACCGGACGGAATTCGAATCCGTGACCCCCCGCGTGCAAGGCGGGTATACTACCAGGCTATACTACCGGCCCATACGAAGAATGATTAATCTGTGGATTTTAATTGTTGTCTTCTTGACAAGAATTTTATTTGAAAACAAGATAGTTTCTACATGGTACTTTTAGAATCACAAGTCAAACTAAAAGCAGGAGATATTGCACCTGATTTTGAATTATTAGGAATTGATGACAAAAAACATTCGCTAAATGATTATGGTAATTTCAAAGGAATTCTAGTAATTTTCATGTGTAATCATTGTCCATATGTTAAAGCAAAAGTTGATGCATTAAATGAGCTCTATGAAAAATTTGGAAAAGAGATTGCCATCATAGGAATTAACAGTAATGATTCTACTGATTATTCTGAGGATAGTTTTGATGCTATGAAACAAACAGCAAAAGAGAAAGGATTTGGATTTGATTATTTGGTAGATGAAACACAAGAGGTAGCCAAGAGATATGGTGCAATGTGCACTCCAGACCCATTCTTGTTTAATAGCCAAAAACAGCTAGTTTTTCATGGAAGAATTGATAATGCCATGAAACCTGATGATGCAGCTACAGAAAAGACAATGATTAACAATACGCAAAAATTATTGTCAGGTGAAAAAATTGAAAAGGATTTTGATCCGTCAATTGGCTGTTCAATCAAGTGGAAAGAAAATTAAATTTAAATGACTCTTGCCTAGAGAATTGTTCGTGGGCTCGTAGCTCAGCTTGGCTGGAGCGTTCGACTGATAATCGAAAGGTCATGTGTTCGAATCACATCGGGCCCATTTTGTCATTTATTTCATATTTTCAGATACTGTTTGAGACCATTGTAGAATATCCTCAAATTTTTCAGAAAATAGATCAGAATCAATTTTAGTCTTTTTGGATGTACTTCCACAAAGTGCCAATTTCATATGTTTTCCAGATTTTTCTTTAATAGGATTAATAGCATCTGCAAAAAAGTTCAGACCTTCATCAGTTTGTGAGAATACAACTACTATCAAAATTCCTGGTTTTTGTTTCCAAACTTTTCCAATTAATTTTTGAAAATCAAGATCAAACAAGACATTGATTACAGAAGACATATCACCTAAGTGAGAAACATTCCAGCCATCAGAATGATATGCAGATGATGCGGCTTCAGAAAACAAGAGACTTTGAGTATCAGAGGATATCACAACTACATTCTTTTTTGGATCCAAGTCAACTTGAAGTTGATTAAAGATTTGAAGAGATTTTGAAATGGTTGTTCTGAGAAGATTTTGCTCAGATGTCCCAATCTTGCCATCATCATACAAATTCTTGACAGAATTAATGGCAGGTAAAATTGCTTCAAGTATCAAACGATTTACTGTTGCTCCAGAATGCAGACAGTTACGAATTAGAGAGTAAACTTGGTCTTCAGAACCTTTGAGTAAATAATTAAGATACTTGGGAGTTATTTTGAAATAATCATCAGGAAAGTTGTAAGATTCTTGTCCGGGTTCTAAAAACCATAATGTAATGTTTCCAATATTTTTTTGTCGGAGTAATCCTTCAACTGCAAAAACCTTGAGATATTTTCCCATAGTAATTCGATTGACATTCATTTTTTCAGAAATCTCAACTCCAGACATTCCAGTCTTAGAAGCAGCCAAAGTCAAAATCAGTTTTTTTCTAATTTCTTCAGTTGAATAGCCTCGACCCATAGTGCTTTTTGATTAAGGTATTGTATAAAGACTAATTTTCATAGATGGAACGCCTTAACGGGAGTCTTCCCATCCAAAGCCATGTGAGGTAGTACATAATTATGATAAATTTGGTATCCATCAAATATTACTGAATCTTTTGTTTTTACTTGTAGATCATTACAGGTTCCAACATCCAAGTTGGCTCATTACTTTCCACAAACGTTCTTCCCATTCTAGTACATTGTTCCAATGTGATTTTTCCACATTCGAATTTTTCTTCATACCAAAAACCGCCAAAAGATTCACAAGACTCTTTGGATAGTGTCAAAGCCTGTTTATCCTCAATTGCTGAGGGGAAAACTAACAATACTACAAATACAATAATGCCAATTGGAATCGCGACTAATAACAGGTTACGGTTTGCAGACATAGACATTCCATAATTTTAGACATTAAAAGTAATATTGTTATATTTTATGTCCCGACCAAAAACACGAAGAAAATGTTCCATCAATGAAACAGTACCTTCAAAATAAAACATTATATACTTGGGTACCTTATTGTACGGTAAGGGAAAGTAAATTGCCAAAAGCAGGATTCAAATCAATTACCGTTTCAGAGACTGTTTATGATAAATTCCATGATGTCTTTCTAAAGAGCAAAGACGACCTTGCAATGAAAGGTGTCAACAGCTTTTCAGGTTATGTAACTTACATGTTAGAGGAGATGATGCAAAAGGACAAGACCTTTGCAAGATATGCTCCAAAGATTGAAAAAATTTCTGTAGATGATGATCGTGTAATACTAAAAGATAATATCAAAAATAGAATTGCAGAAGTTGCAGTTCAGAAAGGAGAACTATTCTGCCAGCTTTGTGAAGAAAAAGATTGTGTACATGTTGGCTTTGTGTTTTCACTGCCAGATGTTTACGAAGTTCTAAACGCTAGAGGAATCAAACATCCAAAATAGAGTAATGGAGGAGGCGGGATTTGAACCCGCGAACTCCTGAAAGACAGGATCACCCATTATTTGATCTTAAGTCCTGCATGTCCAAAAGCACCAAGTGCTTACTTTGGCCAGGCTTGATTACTCCTCCAAAGGAGTAAAAATCTGTGTGAAATTTAACAGTTTAGAGAGTTTGAGACAAGGCTGAAGAATTATAAGGATTTTCTACAGGGGTAAATTCATGCTTCGGTAGCTCAGTCTGGTAGAGCGTTACATTGGTAATGTAAAGGTCACGGGTTCAGATCCCGTTCGAAGCTTCTAATAATTTTTAATCAATAACTCAAAGTGTCCAGTTCTCTTTTTAGAGTTGGAGTTAATTGAACGATTAGCCTGAATCTTTCTTACTTTCCAGGGTTTCTTTGCAAACATATCTGCAACTTCTTTAGAATCAGAATTTGACAAAAGAACCCGACATCCCTTTGAATCTAATTTCATACAAAGCTCTGATAGTCTACTCAAATCATCCAATGTAAAATTCTTGTTTGTGTAACTAGTAAAGTTGGCAGTTTGGCTAACTGGTTGATATGGAGGATCAAAGTATACAAGATCTCCTTTTTTGGCATCTCTTAGAACTGCCTCAAAATCACGGCATTTTATTGAAACTCTACTTGATTGGAAAATATCACTAACAGAACGAAGATTCTCCTCATTTACAATATTTGGATTTGTGTACTTTCCTAGAGGTACGTTGAATTTTCCTTTGCTATTAACGCGATACAATCCATTGAAACAAGTCCTATTCAAAAAGAGTAATCTTGATGTCTTTTCAATTTCGCTTCTAGGGTTAGTATCTCGAACAGAGTAATAGTAAGATTTTGAATCTTTTTGATAATTTCTTTCATGATTCTTTAGAGAACTGATTAGTTCATCAATTCTGTCTCGAATAGTAGTATAGGCCAATACCAAGTCAGAGTTAAGATCAGAGATGTTACATTTTTGCCCATTTCGCTCAGTTAGGATATGAAACAGTAATGCACCACCACCTAGAAACGGCTCATAATAGGTTCCAAATGTGTTAGGTAAATTTTCATTAAGAATTGGAATTAGTTGACGTTTTCCTCCAGCCCATTTTACAAATGGTTTTGGAGTTCCAAGAATTTGGCGATAGGTCTGTTTCAATAATGACTATTGCAAAATTCATTATCACTGAAAGACATAAAATAATTTGATCACGAACTAACTTTTTTCTAGTCACACAATAGCTTAAATACAAATTTTGTAAATTTCTAAAATTTAGGAAAAATTGAGATCACAATTTTAGTTTAGAATACTCTAAGGGGAAATAATAAAATGAAAAGGTTGGATTTTTAGTCCCACTTTGACCAAGCGGCCATCCATCGGTACGTCCAAGTGTTAAGTTTAACACCCAACGCAGCCATCGTGACTGACAATACTGCACCGGCACCGGCACCCAGCGCTACTGGACTGTTATAGAACTTTCCTACCTGCGGTTCTATCGGTGTCATGTATGGTGGTAATGTTGGTCTCGGATATTTGAACGCCGTTTCAAGCGGGTCTGCTACTGTTATCAGGTTTACCATGTTAAACAACGGTAATGACATTCCTACCAGTACGCCGCCGAACAGTATCAAGGAGTGCTTGTTCTTCTTTGTTGCCCAGTAAACCAAGTCCAATAGCATTGCTGATGGTAGCCAAACTGGAGTTACAATGAAGTCATATGGATATCCTAGTGAAAACCATGCACCTTTTGCTATCCATGTGTATACTGTCATAATTAGAGCGTAGTACGTCGCTGTACCTGGAACACCTGTAAACGTTAGGTAATAACATGCACCTACTACAAGCATCAACGTTTGCGATATTGAAAATACCGTAAATGAAGTCCAAGCCCAATCGGTATAGAAAATGTAGTCTCCTGCATTAATTGTTAACAGTGTAGAGTTAACTGCAACTACTACTATGAATAAGTAGTGTGTACATCGTCTTAACCAGACCATATCCTGTAGAATAAGGGGTCAGTATATAAAATTATTGAGTATAATTCAGATCGATATATTAATTTTAAAGTAAAATTAAAAAGAAATGTGACTGAAGGGGTTTCCTTCTAGTTACCAACCAACGTACATTGATACGAAAAGTACGAATACAACTGAAGCAGCTATACTGCCACCAACTATACCATTACTATTCTTGTTGGAACCTTCTTCCATGACTTTAACACAGAAGATGTAACCTATTGCCTCAATGATTGCAAGTACGATGAATGCAAAGTGACCACTTGCTGTTGGATATGCCCAAGGATAATAGAAATATCCTGCTGCTGTTCCAGCTGCAGTTGCAAATATTGCTGCCCAGTATGAAATAGTTATCATACCAGTCATGTTTTCAACGCGTCGTCCAATCATTCGTTCTACATCAGCACTTGATGCTCCACCAGCGCCGCCAGAACCGAATCCTTTAGGAAGAGTCATTATGGATTTATTCTAATGCAGAATCCTTTTAAATCTTTCTTAGGCTGCAGGTTCTAAAACGATCTAAATCAGATTCAAAATAATGAAAGAGAAAAAAGTGTGCTATTGCACTTTTTGTCTATGGAATTGATCTGCTGTACAATTTGCCTTCTAAGGCCATCTTGTACATCTCTGCAATATACGGATTCTCACCTGGAGTCTCTGCACCTAGTTCTACGAGTCTAGCATATACTCTGACTACGTATGCAAGTGCACCCATGAATGCAACTACTACACCCATGTTAAACATCCAGTGATTTGGAACCGAAAATATTTCTTCTACAAACCAGAAATGCCACATCTCATTGACTCCAATTGTAAACATAGTTGCAAGGTAACCAAGGATGGTCATCTTCAAACCTGTGTTCATTGAATTATTTGGACCTCTGAGAATTGGTATTTTTCTATCATAGATTGCTGCTGCTCCCCATCCAAGTGGTAATGTAATGAAGTGGGAATACAACCACCAGTGTGCTGGAGTAAATGCACTATCTCTGATAGAAGTCTGATGTAGAGAACCATCAACGAAGTTATCTACTTCGACTGATGCTGCAGTAGATCCCATAGCAATAACGATGAGCCAGACTTTCTTTAGTCTCTGGATCTCAACTTCTTTTGGGATTAATGCGGGCATCTGTGCCATGGTATTAATCATGTAAATTCGGAATATAAAGTAAGAGTTTTGAGAGTAGTATATTTTTGTGAAATTATTTATAAAATCTTTGGAAAATTTTGAAAATACTTAATTTTAAATAGTTTAAAATAGAAATAATTTTAATATTTTTTTACCACTTTCGTTGTTAATCATCAATGATTAACATCCTGTTAGATATCGATCCTCGTTATGAAGGTAAAACATATAACGACGTGCACTATCTTTCTGAATATTAGGGATAAATATGGTCAAAAAAAAGATTCTCGTATTTGGACTAGCTGTTGTACTTGCCCTAGGAACTTTAGGTTTCAACTGGGTTGAATCCATTCTTCCAACTGCAGATGCACACGGTGTCCAAGCACAACTCCAGAGTCGTTTCATTAGAATTGAAGATGAAACCTTTAACAGACAATCCCTCCAAACTGGCGAAACCTTGACACTTCAAGGAACACTAGTCAGTCTTGTAGAAAGAGACCTAAGAGGATGGTTATCTATTTTCTCAGAATCTACTAATGCTGGAAACAGATGGGAGATGTTGGCAAGAGATCCACCAGGAAATGTCTTTGATATTTCAGGAAATGCTATCATCGAATATTCACTATCTGCTAAAGCACTTGAAGCAGGTGTTTACCACGTACACACCCAACTCAATGTAGCAAAAGTAGGTCCAGGACTTGGTCCAGGTCAAACAGTTGTCGTTGAAGGAGATCCAATAATCAAACCAATTCCATATACCAATATCGCATACCAATCAATTATCATTGGTGTTGGATATGTAATCACGTTTGCAACACGACCCTGGCAAGTAATTTAAACAACCAACCTTTTCTTTTCATTTTCTAAGTAATCGTTATGATTATCATATTTTTCAAATCATTTTTTTATTGAAGAAAATTATGATAGATTAGTTATACTCAATCTCACATAAGAGAAAGGACTTTAAGGAATCCATCTAAAGTCATCACTATGATTTGGCCTGGAATGGGTGATCCTACAAAACGTAAGAAAATACTAAAGTTTCTAGGAATAACTGCAATTATTGCAATGTCTGTAGGTGCAGGAAGTAGTCTGCTTCAAGGTCAATTTAGCCAAAATGATCCTCTCAAAGTCTGCATTAATGATAGGGAAACTCCATACAAAATCAAGGCAACATTGGAGTTGATAGTTGATGGCAAGAAAGCAGACATTCCAGCTAACATTGGATTAACTGATGGAGAATGTCATAGAACCATGTATACGTTATCTGATGATGGAACGATTTATGCAGAATGGGAAGAAGAATATCCATTTCAGATAGGCCACTTTTTGTGGATGTGGGATTTCCCACTAAGAGATATGGATCAGAGTAAATCAACTATGTATGTTAATGATAAAGAATCACCACATTTCATCAACCATCCATTACAAGATGGATATCACTACAAAGGAGTATTTACCTCAAAGGCATATGATGAATCAAAAGACAGTGATTTCCTTCCACCAGAAAATTAAAAGTTTCAGACTTTGTAAAAAATCAAATTTTTTAAAAAATTAAAGTAGAAAATATTCAACTAAAGGATTCTAAAATAATGAAAAGAAGAAAAGAGATTTTACCAGTATTTACCGTTGTCTGGAATCAGACCAATACCTTCTCTTTCAAAGTGTCTGTCCAACTCGTCGACCCATCTCTCACGATTGTCTTTGTAAGCCCAGCCGTGTACACGTAACCAGAATGAGATAATTCCAAGAAGGAATACTGTGAACATAATGGTTCCGAAGATGTAAATCATTACATCATAGAATAATGGATCATAGTTTGGTCCTAGTTGTCCTGTTATTGATGACAGGATGCTTAGAAAAGTACCTACAATAGGAATCATAATATTTTGGCTCTATTTGTGCGATATATACATTTCTTTTACAATCACAAAGTGTGAGATCAGTATTCACTAAAGATGACTAATAAAATAAGAGAAAAGTGAGAGATTATCCTCTACCCATTGCTGCGTATTTGCCAGATCTTCCTCTAAGGAATAAGGCTCCTGCCATACCACCAAAGATTGCAGCTGAAATAGCTGCTGCTCCAAATACACCATCTACGCTAAGAACTGGAGTTCCTGAACCAGATCCTGGATTTGCTTCGGCAGATTCAATTCTTCGACGTTGTAATTCGAGTGCTTCTTCTAGTGTGTATGTTCCAGTTTCGCCACCTGAACCAACGTTACCCATGTATTGTGCAAATGCTACTGTGTTATCTGCATAATAACCCATGGTGAATACAGCAACTAACATTGCTGCGAAAAGTACTTTTGTATTCATATCGATTTACCTGTTCGTTTTGAAGTCAAGTACATATTTAACTTTTATTCTGAACTCCAATTTTTGATATAATGTACGAGATCAGTATAAGTAACGTTTAATTTTGTTCTTAAATGAGCCGAATCATGGGACGAATGCATACACATAGACATGGAAAATCACATTCTATTAGACCAACAACATTACGTGCACCTTCTTGGGTAACACTTAGTCCCAAAGAAATTGAAGAATTAGTTATAAAATACACAAAAGAGGGATTAACTCCTAGTCAAATTGGAATTAAATTAAGAGATCAGCACTCAATTCCTCTAATCAAACCAATTACCAAAAAAAGCATTGGTGAGATTCTAGAAGAAAATGATTTGAAAGCAGAGATGCCAGAAGATCTTGAAAATATTGTCAAAAAAGCAGTAGGTCTTCAAAAGCACCTCAAAGTAAACAAGGGAGATAATAGAAATGTTAGATCTTTGGAATTAATTGAAGCCAAAGTTCACAGATTATCTGTCTACTACAAAAGAATAGAAAGAATTCCTAAAACCTGGAAGTATAAATCCGTGGTTGCTCAACTAGAGTAATGACAAAATCACTTGATGAGTCACTTTCATTTTTTAAAGATAAAGTTACAGATTGTATAAAGTCTAAAAAATCAATTTTTGTCACAACCCATATTGATTGTGATGGACTTACATCTGGAAGTATTATTACCAAAGCTCTAATCAGAGTAGGTGCCAAATGTACGGTTAGAACATCAAAAGAATTTAATAAAAAAGTAGCAGAGTCTTTCAAAACAGATTCTCGAGATTTTCACATAGTGACAGATTTGGGAGGAGGTTTTGCAAAGGATCTAAATGAATCCTTAGGAGATAATTGGATGGTTTTAGATCATCACCAGATTCCAGAAGAAGAGTTGGATGATCAAAATGTCATCAATGCTTGGAAATATGGAATTGATGGAGGAGTTGAGATTTGTGCAGGTGGCATGGCATATCTTGCATCAATGGCACTTGATGAGAAAAATTCAGATTTGTCTGCTATTGCAGTTGTTTCTGCATTAGGGGACAGACAAGATCAAGGAGAAAGAAAGTCATTTACAGGTAAGAATTTTGAGATTGTTAATACTGCCAAAGAACAGGGTTTGGTAGATATTGATTTGGATTTATTACTAGTAGGAAGAGAAACAAGACCACTTCCTGATGCTTTGGCATTTACTTCACAACCATTTATCGAAGGTTTAACATGGAATAGAGATGCATGTCTTTCTCTTCTAAATTCATCAGGAATTCAGTTAAAGGATGAAGGGAGATGGAGAGTTCCAGCAGAACTAAATGAGGAAGAAAAAAGGCTAGTAATTGAATCAATTACTAAATTTACTTCTGGAAAAAATGCTACTGAAATCATGTCAGAATTAATTGGTTATACCTATACATTTCCAAGAGAGGACAAGCGAAGCTTCTTGCGAGATGGAAGGGAATTTTCAACTATGCTAAACTCATGTGGAAGAATTAATCATTCAGGTGTTGGAATGGCAATATGCATGGGAGATAGAAATAAGATTCTAAGAGAAGGTGAAACCATTCTGACAGAATATAGAAAGAAAATTAGAGAATATATGAATATTTTATCAAATGAAAGATGGAGAATTTCAGAAAGCGAAACTTGTGTTATGGTGAATGGTGAAGATATAGTACCAGAAACAATGACTGGAACCATTTCATCATTAATTGCAGGATCTCCAAAAAATGCTGGAAAAATTGTAATTTTGAGAACCAAGGCTGAAGAAAATACTATAAAGTTTTCATCAAGAAAGTCCTATAGTTGCAAATCTGACATCAATCTTAGTGAATTAATGAGAACAGGTGCTGAGAAATTTGATGGTATTGGAGGAGGTCACAATGCAGCAGCAGGAGCAAAAATAACTAAAGACAAATTGGATGAATTTCTAAAGTATTTGGAAGTAAATGTCATTAACGTGTCAAGTTCAGGTAGTTCTCAATAACATATCAAAAGAAAAGGCAGAAACTGTCAAAAAAACATTAGAACCTGATAATGTAAATTTTCCAGAAGGATTGAGTCTTTATGTTGAAAATATTGATAACAAACTAGTTTTTAATTTTGAAAGTAAGGATAACATGAAACACCTTATTGGAACAATTGATGAAGTATTAGAGCATGTCCAGGTTGCACTAAAGGTAATTGAATAATGTTAGATCCTAAATTAATCAAAGAAAAATCACAAATTATTCGTGACATGCTCAAAGTAAGGAATGTGGATTTTGATTTAGATGCATTAATAGAGTTTGAACAAAAAAGGCGCGAATTCATAATTAAAACTGATGAATTAAGAAAAAAGAAAAATCAAGTAGCTTTAGAGATTTCGCAAAAAAAGAAGGATGGTAAAGATGCATCATCAATTTTAGTTGAGATGAAAAATGTCTCAGTTGAACTTACAAAATTAGAATCAGAGCAAGAAAGTATTGAAAATACGTATTCGAAATTGGCATTAACAATTCCAAATCTCGTTGATAAATCAGTTCCAATTGGGGCAGATGAAAGTGCTAACAAAGAGATAAGAAAATGGGGAAGTATTCCAAATTTTAATTTTAAAATAAGTGACCATATTGATATTTCTGAAAATTTAGACTTGGTAGACTTGGAAAGAGCAGCAAAAGTTGCAGGAGCCAGATTCTATTATCTAAAAAATGATCTAGTAAGATTAAACCAATCACTAATTCACTATGCATTAGATTTTCTTGCAAAAAAAGAATATTCTCTTGTTCAGCCACCATACATGATTAATCGAGAATCAATGGAGGGCGCAGTGATTGCTGATGATTTTGAAGACGTAATCTACAAGGTTGAAGAAGAAGATCTATACATGATTGGAACATCCGAACATGCTATGGCAGCAATGCACTCAAAAGAAATCATTGAGGGAAAAGATCTGCCCATAAGATATGCAGGTGTCAGTCCATGTTTTAGAAAAGAAGCAGGGGCACATGGAAGAGATCAGAAAGGAATTTTCAGAGTACATCAATTTGACAAAATTGAACAATTTGTATTTTCTAGACCAGAAGATTCTTGGAATGAACATGAAAAAATGCTAACACTTGTTGAAGAATTTTATCAAAAATTAGAGATTCCACACAAAGTAATGCTGCTATCTACTGGGGATATGGGAAAAGTTTCAGCAAAGACTTATGATATTGAAGCATGGATGGCAGGACAAAATGCCTATAGAGAAATTGTTTCATGTTCAAACTGTTTAGATTATCAAGCAAGAAGATTGAAGATCAGATTTAGGGATAAAACAAATGAAGATACACAATACGTACACACACTTAACAGCACTCTTGTTGCTACAACTAGAGTTCTAGTATCCATAATGGAGAACTTTCAAACAAAGGATGGACACATTAGAATCCCTCAAGTTTTACAGAGTTACATGGGAAATCAGAAAGAGATCTAGTAACATACCCTTATATTTTGGATTTAAAGGTCGATAATAATTGGCACGTAGAAAAGGTCGTACTAAAGACAAGTGGAGAGAAAAACGCTGGGTTACAGTAAATGCACCAGAATCATTTAATGTTGTCCCAATTGCTTATGTTCCAATTACAGATGATGAAAATGCAGTAGGTAGAGTTTTAGAAGTAACACTTTATGATATTCTAAAAGGAGATCCTTCACAACATCAATACAAAATGTATTTCCAAATTGACAAGGTTGATGGTGATAAAGCATCAACAATTTTCAAGAGATTTGAGTATTCAAAAGAATTTTTACGTAGTTTAGTTAGACGTGGTTCATCAAAAATTAATTTTATTATGGATATCAAAACAAAAGATGGATACATCTTTAGAGTAAAAGTAATTGCCCTAACCCATAGACAGTTAAACACATCTAGACAACATGCTCTGAGATTAATTGTAAGAGACGTAATTAACAAGACAGTTCCAGAAATGACAGTTGAACAATTTGTCCAAGCAACTTGTTACAGTAAAATAAATTCAGATATCATGGCAGCATTCAAGAAAGTTATTAGAGTAAGACATGTAGGTCTTGAGAAAGTAAAACTCATTAGAACTGCAGACAAAGAAACAATATTACTTGAAGCATAAACAACTAAGATTATTCTTTTACAATCATGATTGATAAGATAGAAGTATCAATTGATGTAATTATTCATGCAACTGAAGACATTTCAAGAATATTCCAGTCTTTTGAAGAAATATTAGATCTAAAAAAAGATGATTTCACAATTCATGAAACCACAGGACATTTCGATAATCCAATAATTATGTTAAATGCAGAAATTGTAAAAAAAGAGGCTCAAAATTTCATGAAGAAACTTTTAGGATTTTTATCAATTGAGCAAATCAATGAATTAATTGAAGAAATTGAAGAAAGAACAATAGATTCAAGATTTCATATGAGATTAGACAAGCAAGAACTAATGAAAGGAAATCTTGCATTTGGAGAAAAAGAATCAATAAAAATAAAAATTCACACACCAATTTACAACAAAAAAAATACTGTTAAAACATTTACAGAAATTTTTCAAATTGCCAACTAGATTAAATAGGAATAACAGAATTATTCAATTTGGGAATGAGGAAATAATAGCCGCTCCAGTCTGAGCGAAAGCCTTGAAGACGCCGCGACGAACCGACCCCATTTTTGAATCGATCATGAAATTTTGTTTAAAAAATTCTATGCATTTTATCAGTGTATTATTTTAAATACGGATAGACAAACCTCATTATCGTGGCAGATTATGATGTTATAATTGCAGGTGGAGGTTTAGCAGGTACAATTACAGCTCAATCTATCTCTCACTATTCAAATCAAAACCTAAAGATTTTGGTTGTTGATAGAAATACAGAATTTTTACCAGGTAGAAAATCATTGGCAGGTTGGGTATGTGGAGATGCATGTTCCAAAGAGGCAGTAAATTTTATGTCAAATAGAATTAAAGTTGAATGGACCAAACCAGAAATCGAACATGATGTAAAAGGTGTAATGGCATTTTCCCCAGACAGAGAAACCGCAATTCCATTTGATGGAGATGGATTCATGTTAAATCGTCAAAAGCTACCTGAAATTCAAAATGAAAGATGTAGAAAAATTGGAATTGAGTTTGAATATGAGATTAATCTTACTGGTCTAATTTATGATGGTCAGCAAGTAGTTGGAATTCAAGGAATTGATAACAAAACAAAACAGCCTTTTAAGAAAACATCAAAAATTGTAGTTGATGCAACAGGAGTTACATCTACGCTCAGAAATGGACTTCAAAACTCAACAAAAGTAGAAAAAAGAATCGACAGAAAAGATTTGGAATCTACAGGTAGATACATTATGTATTTTGATCAAGGACAAAAAGATCTTACAGAATTTGATCCGGATTATTGTATAATTCATTTAGATCAAGATATTGCACCAGGCGGATATGGATGGGTATTTCCAAAAGGAGATAACAAAGTTAACATTGGTTTAGGAGTTGAGAAATCATTTTTGGATAAAAGAAACAAAAGGTTAGGTAAGAAAGACAATGTAGCATCATTAATGAAAGAATATCTTGAAAGAAACAGAGCAATTAAAAATTCAAGATTATCAGAAGATCCTGAAGACATTAACAATAATTCTGGAGTGTTCCAAGTTTCAGTTAGAAGACAAAATGATTGTATGGTATCTGGAGGATACATGTTAGTTGGAGATTCTGCATGGATGCCAAAAGCAATTGATGCAGGCGGAATAGGACCAGCGTTAATTGCAGGAACAATTATTGGAAATAATGTATCTCAAGCAATAGAAGCAAATGATACTTCAGAAGCAAATCTTTGGCAATACAATCTTGACTTTATCAAAGAATATGGATACAAAACTGCAGGTCTTGAACTTTTTAGAGGATTAGTACAACAAATGACTAACGAACAAATCAGTTATGGAATGAAACACTTTTTGGGAAATCTTGATGTTGAATCAATCAGCAAAGGTGAGCATCCAGACTTTTCAGGATTAGGAAAAATTGGTATGATAATTAGAGGTGCGATGAATAAGACAGTTGCAAAAGCACTAAAATATACATCAGAACAAAACCAATGGTTAGTTGAACATTATAATAATTATCCAAAAGATCCATCAGGTTTTGATGAATGGAACAAAACATTTCATCAGAGATTTGGTGAAGCAGTTACAAAAGTAGAAGCTTTTGATACATGATTAATACAAAAACTCACTTTTGAAATTAAAGAAATCTTTGGAAAATTACTGATTAAATCAAATTCTAGGCTCAATCCAGGGGATTCAGCTACCTTTTTGGGGATGAAAATGGACGCAGTTAGATGTGGAAATTAATTTAATTTGGTAATATCACGAGGAAAGAAAAGATCTACAAACCAATCAAGACCTACCCTAATTCGTTTTTCCATTACTGGAAGAGTTGACAAATAGTATTGTTTCCACACAAACCAAGCTGCAAATCCAGTTAGATTAACCCCAAGCATCTTTGCCACTCCATCGCGTTTTCCAATTTTTGCCATAGAGCCTTTTGATGAATAATCAAAGATGGTGAATTTTTTACTTCCATGAACTGAAGATATCAGATTTTTTGATACGATCTTTGCTTCCCTTATTGCGTGTTGGGCAGTTGGAGGATATGGTTGGTTTTGAGAATCCAAAATGTATGCACAATCTCCCAATGCAAATACATTTGGATATTTTGATAATCGTAGATATTTGTCAACTATCAATCTACCAGATTTATCATGTTCAACATCAAGAGATTGAACAAAGTCCTGAGATTCATTGCCACCAGCCCATATCAACATGGAATAGTGCAATGAATTATCACCACTGAGAAATACTTGTGAAATATCAGCATCTGTTACTTTGGTATTGTAAATTATATTTACACCAGATTTTTCTAAAGACTTTGCAGCATATCTTCCAAGATTTCCAATTTCAGGTAAGATATGATCCCTTGCTACAATCAAACTTACTCGAATGGAATCAGATTCAATGTTTCGATAATATTTCTCAGCTGATTCATGAATAAACTCATTTATTTCTCCTGTAGTTTCTACGCCAGAAAAACCACCTCCTACTATAACAAATGATAAAAGTTGAGCTTGTTTTGAAATCTCTTGTTGATCAGCTAACTCTAATTGTTTGATAATCTGATTTCGAATAATACTAGCATCCTGCAGAGATTTAATTGTAACAGAGTATTTCTTTAGATTTTCATTTCCAAAAAATCCAGTTTTAGTTCCAGCTGCAATTATCAGATAATCATATTCTAGTTTTGTGTTACCACTTTCAGTATTAATTGATACAGATTTTTTATCCAAATCAATATGGGTTACTTTGGCTTGATAGAATCTAGCTCTTTTGCAGAAGTTTCTAATAGGTGTAGCGATATGACGTGGTTCAATAGTACCAGTTGAGAGTTCTGGTAGCATAGAAGTGTGAAGGAAAAAATTATTTTCTGAGACAATAAAGATGCTAACATCAACATTATCTTGAAATTGTTTCTGAATTGTGTTTAGTACTCCAACTCCTGCATATCCACCACCAACAATGAGGATTTTTTTCATTAATGGAGATGGATTTTCATGTACATGTTCCTGATGATGTTTCCATGTTTGAAGTTTTGAAAACTCAATGTCACATATTCTACACAAGTAATTGGCCCCCATTTTACGTGTAAAAAGTGATGAAATTATACCCAAAGCCCCCAAATGATATGCATAATCAATGAGTTGAACATTTGACTAACAAAACTACGTTCAATTTCTTGAACTGCTTCAACATATGACATTTGTGGATTAATTTCAGATAATATCTGAGCTGTATTTGGACCAAGTAATAATTGAGTCACTGGAATTGCAAAAACAACAAAGACCACAATTCCTGCAATCATTCCATAAACAAGTCCTGTAGTAATCTTTGAGAGATTAAATTTGATTACTTTGTGTAACAAAATGCCCGTGACAATTCCAATTGTTGTTGCAACAAAAATATGCAGTAAAAATCCTACAATAGGTTCTGTGGAATTTACAACTTGAGCTAACACCAATAAAGTTACAAGATATGATGAATCTCCAATCAAATCCAAAAATATTCTTGGTAGATGCATAGTAAATGCACCAATAATTGAGCCAATTGCTACAAAAAATACTTCTTTTTTTAGAGAGAAATTAACTCGTGGTTTGTAATTCTTTTGTGTTAATTCAGATTGATTTTTGTTTGGCTGTTCCAAACTATATTCACCTTATTTGGAACCATTTAAAATGGTCACTTGAGTGTCGCTTCAGCAAAGTATACGCCAAACAATTTACAATAAACTACAGCTGTGTTATAGAATTCTAAATCCGTATTTTCAGGCAACTCATAATTTTAATTACCTGAACTACCCTTTAGATTACCCAAGTTAATTCCATTTTTTACGTCCCCATCTGGTGCAATGTAAACAAATAGATCTGGTCCATTTGTTACTGTAAAGTCTTCAAATCTTAAGTAGCTGGTACCATCTTGCACATCAACTATTTTTGCTATTCCTTCTCCACTATGTCCAGCCAATCCTACAAACTCTCCCATTTTCATCATAGAGTCACCAGATTCATCCATCATCTCTTCTGATACAGAAGTTGTAGTTTCAGCTGCTTGTGACATCACTTCTTTGGCATCTGTCATTATTTCCGCACGTTCTTTGTCCATCATTGCATCTGTTTTTTCTATTGTTCCCAAACCTCGACTTTCAAGTTTCATAGCGGTAGATGAAGTACAACATGCTGCTTTTCCTGAGGAACGCATTACCAAATCAATCCTGCATTACACACAACATCCTTACCATCAACTCCCATTGACATTTGTTTATTTGGTAAATACATTGAGCTTTCTCCCATTTCATTTATCTCCCTCATCATCATGGCTTTTCCCATCTCCTCAGCGTTTACTGGCAAATATGATATAGCAATTATAGCAGTTAATGCAAAAACAAAAAACAGTGACATTTTAGAATTTTTCATAGTCAATAAATCATTGTTAAACATTTAACATTTTTTCCATTTTAATTCTAAAATTTCATTTAGCTTCAGTTAGTGAAACATGTGAAATTAGATCTAATATTAAATATTGTTTAAATCAATGAAAACGTACTTTGGAAATACAATATCTAGATTGGAATAATTCAAATCAAATTCTGAATAAAGCATATGAAGCTGGTCTTTTTGTGCTCATTATAGGGCCAAAAGGAACTGGAAAAACATCTTTGGTGAGAGATTTTGCAGAAAATAAGAGTATCAATCTAGAATCCATTAATTTTAGTCTAAGAACTAGAGAGAGTCATCTTATTGGCACAAAAACACTGACAGATGGAACTGTGAGTTTTGATGAAGGAATTTTGATTAAATCAATGAAAGAAGGAAATATGCTTTACTTGGATGAAATTAATTCAGCCGAAGCAGATGTTTTACTCAGACTTGATGAAGCGTTAGATGATAGAAGACAGATTGTGTTAAAGGAATCAACTGGAGAAGTAATCAAAGCAAAAGAAAACTGGTTTGTAATTGCAACTATAAATCCATTAACACATAGTGGAACAAAGGAACTCCCACCACAAATACTAAGTAGATTTCCAGTACGAATTAGATTGGAATATCCACCAGAAAATATAGAATTAGAAATTATAAAAAAATATGTTACTGGAGAACACGAATCAGAAATAATTCAAGCAATTAAACTAGCAAACATATTAAGACAAGCTGCTGCTGTTGAAGAATTATTTTATTCTCCTAGCTTGAGAGAAACTATTGCATTTGGAAAATTGTTGGGTAAAGGAATGTCTTCAAAAGAGGTAGCATATTTTGTTTTTGGAAATGTTTACACGCAATGGGGAAACATAGAATATCAAAAAGTAAGTGACATCATTACGTCAATGTTTGGTAATTAAATGCAAACAATTCAACTTCAAAATGAATCAATAGTAGAGATTGGTACTTTTCTTGTAAGAAGATGGTCTGAAGAAGATAAAATGATTATTGGAATCTCAGATAAGATGGAAACCAGAACAAGACTCAATGAAAAAAAAGTAATCATAACACCACTTGAAAAAAGAATTGGTAATGATTTTCAAAAATATCGACAATTTAGAACATCATTGTGGTATGAAGCAATGAGAACAAAATTTTGTAAAAAGATTCTCAGTAATGATCATGCATTTGGGTTTATTCTCAATACAATGGAAACACAAAGAGTTGAGCAATTAGGCAGAAAAATTTGGAAAGGAATGGATGATGAAATTATCTTCAATTATGCCTATATGCTTGTAGCAAGACCACAACTAAACACAGTTTATGGAAATGCACGAATTGTAGAGGCGTTTTATCAATATTTCATGTTTGGTGCAATTAAAGGAGAAATTCAATCTAGTCATTTTGAGAAAATTAAAAAAGCAACTGTATTTGCAAAAAAAAATGTCAACAAAGCAATTGAGGAAAATTATGATACTGATTGGCTTGAAAAAAATGTAAGTGAGATAGTCAAGATTTTAGATATTGATTCACTACTTACAATACCGATATCTTTACCTTTTATGAAAGCTGGAATGGCATTAAATGAAGAAGAATTATTAAAAATTCTAAAAATAATTTCTAAAAACAAAGAAGGAGATTTTGGTTCAGCTAATTCTGCATCTGTATTAAGAGGGGATAATATCTATGAGGAATATCAAGTATTACTTGATGAAAACAAAAAAATGGAAACCAAAGGATTAAGTCCAGAAGCAATAGGAATTCAAATTCCATCTACAAAAAATGTAAATGAAACCACAATCTATGATATGAGTTTGATTAATAGATTAAAAATAAAATTTAAGGAATGGAAATATGGATGGAAAGAACAACATCAAAGATCTGGAGATGAGTTTGATGAAGAAAATTACATTGAAGGTCATGAACCATTTTTCATAGATGTTAAAAAATCCATTAAAACCAAAATTGTAATTTTGTTGGATCATTCATCAAGTATTGCATCAGATGCTCTAGAATACAAAAAAGCAACTCTAGCACTTTGTGAAGTTTTAGCTTTTCTTAAGGTAAAATTTGCAGTATATGCATTTAGTACTCAAAACAGATCAGTAGTTTGTTGGTCTATAAAAAAAGACAATGTAAAATGGAACAATATCACTGCAAAACGATTAACACAGATCGTTGCCAATGGATCAACCCCACTAGCGGAAGTATATGATAAAATGTTTCCAATGTTACAATCAAAAAGACCAGATATTTTTTTGACATTAACAGATGGCGAGCCATCAGATCCTGATGCTGTAAGAAATATGACAAAATCACTCAAAGGATTAGGTATCAATATGGTAGCTTTAGGCTTGGGTCCAAATACGATAAGGGCTACTACCATAGCAAATAATCTCAGACATTTAGGATATGAAAAAACCATGGCAGTTAGTAGATTAAATGATATTCCAAGTAAAGTGATTAGTATTTTAGAAGGATAATTTATTAGAATTAAGGAGAAAAACTTTTGGAAGAAACCAATATTGATAACGTACTGCTTGAGCGCTTTGAGCAAGAGATATGGAATAAAATTCCACATTTAGAAGAAGGCAAAGTAATCAATGCAACACCACTAATTGATCTTACTAGTGATTTTAAGGAATGTGCAAAAAATCTTTACAAATTAGATATTTCATATTTGGACTTGAAAGTATATGGAAAATTTGATTCTAACTTGATATCGGGTTCAATCAAAATCAGACCTGCCATTTACATTATGCATGATGCAATTAAAACAGGAAAACTGAAGAGTGATCAAACAATAATTGAAGCAACATCAGGAAATTTTGGAATTGCTCTTGGTCAAATGTCAAAACTAGGATTGACTGTTGTTTCTCTTGTTTCAAGAAAATTACAAGAAGGAGTCTTTAAGGAATTAAGAAATGAAAATATTCGCATAATGGATCTAGATATGGATATTTGTCCTGCTTCCGGAATGAAAGATAGTGATGCTGATGTGTTAAAAGCAACTGCGGGAAACGTACGCTCTCAATTAGCTGAATTGGGTTTTGATCCTACAAAATTTGATGAGTCTATTGAGGAAATTGAAAAACTATTGGCTGCAGAAGATATTATTAATCTAGCAAAACTAATTTCAAAAATTTATGGTTGTTTTTGTCCAGAACAATACGATAATGAATTAAACATTGATGCTCATAGAACAATTACCGCTGTAGAAATTGATCAGCAATTACATGAAAATGAAGATTCATTAGAAGACTACAGATTAGTTTGTTCCTTTGGAACTGGAGGCACATCTGGTGGATTAAGTAAATACATGAATGAAAAATATGGGAAAAAGGCAATACATGTAGTATTTCCATCAGCAGGTCAAGATGTTGCAGGAATCAGAACGAAGGCTAAAGCAGAGGGATTAAAGTTGTATAATCCAGATGCATATGCTGCTGAACATGAGATAGATTTTGGACAGGCTAAACATTTGCTAAAATTTTTTGTAGATAAGAGTCACAATATTGGTGAAAGTACAGCACTTGCACTATACACAGTATTAGAAATGGTAAGTGATGGCGATAAAGGAAAATTCATAGTTGTAGTTGCCGATGGTATAGAAAAATATAGAAAAAATCTAGAGGCAATGTTCAAGAATCAGCGTATTCAAGTTTCATTGGATGAAGCAGCAGCTAGTGTTCAAGATTATGATAAAATAATATGGGTCCATCCTCAATATACTCCAAAAGAAGCAGGAATTGAAATGATTGCTAAATCTTTAGGAATAGATAAAGAAAAAATTGCAATCCCAAAAGCAAGTACTATCAATGAATTATTATCAACACAGCAAATTCCAGAAGAGCTTAGCAAAGAACTAGATGGTTCTAAAGGTAAATCATTACTAATTTGCATGGCTGGAAATACATCATTAATGACTGCTCAAGTTCTTGCAAGCAAAGGCATAGTAACTGAAAGCTTGAATGGTGGAATAACAAATTTGCCTGAAGGAATTGGTAAAAATCCTGGGAAATTTATTAAAGCAGCTACTGAATGATATTTTGAAATGTCTATCAGTATCACAACTATTTGCAGATTTAATAATATCAGGTAAAAAAATTATTGAGTTAAGAAATTGGAATACAAATTTTCGAGGAGAATTTTTGATTCATGCTCCAATTAAAATTAGAACTGAAGATTGCAAGAGATTAAAAATAAATAAAAAATTAGTTACAGGTGCAATCATTGGCAAAGCAGAACTTTATGAAGTGAAAAAATATAATTCAGTAAAGGGAATAAAAACAGATCAAAAATTTCATTTAGCTTCAAAAAATTTTCGTGATAAAACGTTTGGATTTATGTTAAAAAATGTAAAATCATTTAGAATTCCAATTCCATGGAAGGGTCAGTTAGGATTCTTTGAGGTCGACTTGCCTAAAACAAAAATCAAAAACAAGGAGATAGTGACAGATATCATTGATGAAGAATATCGTTACCAATGGATTGGACATCATTAGAAAAACCTGAATTTCCGGAAAATACTTGACTAGTATATATACAGGGCTATTTAAAGACCCATATTATGCCTCAAACAAAACCAATTGTTAGTGTTGAGAACGTAGTTGCATCTGCATCAGTTGACCAAAAACTTGATCTAATTGAAATTACAAAAAAATTTCCAGATACTGAATATCACCCAGAACAATTTCCTGGACTTGTTTTTAGATTAAAGGTACCTAGAACTGCAACTTTAATTTTTAGAACAGGAAAGATGGTATGTACAGGAGCTAAATCTGAAGATATGTCAATTAAAGCGGTAAACACAGTAGTTCAAAAACTAAGAAAGGGAAAAGTAAAAGTAAAAAAAGATGCAGTAATTACAGTTCAAAATATAGTAGCTGCAATTAATCTTGGTGGAAAAATTCACTTGGAAAAAGCAGCAAGAACATTACCAAGAAGTATGTATGAACCAGAACAATTTCCTGGACTTATTCATAGAATGCTAGATCCAAAAACTGTGATATTGTTATTTGCATCAGGAAAATTAGTATGTACAGGAGCTAAAAAAGAATCAGATGTTTATCGTTCTGTTCACAACTTGCATTCATTATTAGAAGAAAAAGATCTAATGATTTATGAATAATAATTTTTCTAAATTTTAATATATCAGAAAATTAAATTGACTGAAGACATTTTTGAAAAGGAAAAGATCAAATTAACTCCTGAAACAGGATTTGATTTAGTTGGATTAGATTATTTTGCAGACTCTGAAAACCAATTGTATCTAGTCGAACATTTTGAAATGTATCAAGATGCTTTGAATGCTAAAAAAGAGCGAAAAAATCAAGACGAATATTTTATTTTATATAAAGATGCAGGAGGAAAGTTTTTCTGTAGATAAATCAGAAAAATAGTTTAACTTTACTAAATTTCACAAACTCTCTTATCATCAAGTTAAAAATTCCAAAATTATGGTAAATGAAACAAATGAATTGATTGATACCCTATACGAAAAAGAGAGTCAAATTCATTCGGATCATAATACTAAACAAATTATCCGTAAAAGCCCAAAGGCAAAATATCAGATTTTTGACGAGTTAGAATTTACTCGTGGAAGAGAGGTCTTAGGTAACCTAATTGTACATGGAATGATAGCTTCTGGTGGAACTGATATTGATTGGCTTATCGAACACAGAGGAGGTTTTATCATCTTAGAATTCAAGGGATTTCATAATGATAAGATCAATATTCCAAAAGGCCAAATGATAGCATATGAAAAATTACATGAAAAGTTAAATCAATCAACAAAATGTTTTCTTTATGTTGTAGGATGTGATGACATTGATTTTTCAAATCCAGATTCAACAATATGGATTTTTGAGATGACTCAATGGAAAACAGGAGCAATTCCAAAAAATAATAGGGATATTTATGATGAAAGTTCAGGTAAACAAAACAAATTCATAGTTTATCGTGAACATATGGAAGAGATTAGTGTAGAGAAGCTTAGAGATATAGTTGATTTACATTGGAAAGAATTTGAAAAAATTATGCAGTAAATGAAAATGTATTTGATTTTGTTTCTACACCGTTGTCTATGTTAATTGTATAAGTACCAGAACTTTCCCATCCTGGACCTCCGGCAATGGCTAATGTTGAATATCTTCCATCACTTTTTATAGAAACTTGTTCTGTCCATACAAGTTCATTGTTTTTATTTTCAATTGAGAGATTTACAGTTCCAGAAGTATCAGATACACCACTAATTGAAATTATATCTTTTGTGTCATAGGATGATAAATCGGTTTGAATTGATAATGTATCTGAAATTAGATTAGGTGATGTTACATCAGAAATGCCACTAAATGAAGCAGCTACTGCAATAATTATTACTAAAGCGACACCACCAATACCCAGCATCAATTTTGAATTTTTTGAATTAGAAGATAAAATCCGTTGAGGTAGAGCAGATTGAAATGTTTGAATTTGTTGAATTGATGGTGGTTCTGGGATAACAACATCTGGAACTATTGGTGTTTCTTCAACAGATGTTTGAGTTTGAACTACTTCTGGTCTTCTTCCTAGGTGTTTTTCTGCTAATTTTGTGACATAATTTCTTTCATAATTACTAATGAGTTCATCGTTTTCACATGCCCTACAAATTTGCTTTAAAATTCTGTCATCTCCAAAGTCTTTGTCTAAAAGAGCCTTTACATCATCAAGCAATGAATCAGTCATGTGTGTTTTCTCTCCTATTGATTATTTATGAATTCCTTGTTTAAGATTACTAATGATTTCTTTTTGAAAAAAAACTGATTTAATTCAATTTTTTGAATAAATCACCAAAATCTATTTTGAATAGATTTTTTGGGCTTGTATAATGACTGTTCTGATGTAATCCTTTGCAGTAGAATCAGAGACACCCATTTGTTTGGCTCTTGTATAGAGATCATTTTCTTGAGGATTTATCAAATAATACTTCAAAAGATAGTTTAGTCTATGAGATCTTTTTTCATCACTTTTCATAATTTTCCTTTTTTTTAACACTAAAAAGGTCAGAGGATTATGAAATAACCAATTACTCAAGTGTATCATCAAATTCGAATAAGAACATATGATCTTTTTTAAACAATAGTAAAAAAGAAATGAAAATGAAACGAATTGAGGCAACTATACAAACAGATAAGGTGTCTATTGTTTCGAATGCAATTAAAGATAAAGTAGGAGGTTTCACAAGAATGGATGGTGATGGACGTGGTTCTGGAAAAAGACATACTATTAGATCAGGAAGAGGAACAGAAACTATTGAAGCTGAATACAACAAGGTATCAACTATATCTACAATAGTGGATGACGATAAAGTAGAATCAATAATCTCTATCATTGCAGATGCTGCTGGCACTGGAAATAGTGGGGATGGAGTTATAGTCGTAACCAATGTCGAGAGTGTTCTGAATATTGCATCAAAAAAGAGTGGTTCTGAAGCCCTCTAATCATTTTCTTGTATCAAATTAAAGAACACAATATCATTTGATTTATAATAATTCTACTGAGAGGTTAACTACTCCTCTCAGTGCTGTATCCCTTTGGGGGACATGTTTTTTGAAGGGATGCATTGTATTACAATCTGAGTATAAAAGCAAAGGATTTTGAAGAATTATTGTTGTACTTCAATTCCCATTAATGTCAGAGTTGATCTAATTTTTGGAATTTTCCTAACCTTCCAGGTAATAGTCTCGCGTAGTGTTTCTACTTGACCAGATTCTACTTTAGCCAAGATATCATATGCGCCAAATGTACCATGTACTTCAACAACTCCTTCAATCGATTTTAGTTCTGATATTACTGCCTCTTCAGAACCTAGCTCACAGTTTATGAGAACATAAGCTGTTGCCAATTATGATTCAACTCCTATTTTCATATAGAAAATGTCATCTTGAAATATATAAGAATAATTTAATTTACTTTAAAATCCAATAACAATTTTGGTTAAATCATAAACAAATGTAAAGTAATATGCAACAATTTGATAAATTTTTAAGATGGTGTATATGCATTGTTCATAATTTTCTCAAGTTCTTCAATATTTTTTGAAAAAGTAATTTTTGAACGTAATTTAGAACCACCTTGCATACCTTTTGTAAATCTGATTGCTTGACTCTTAATATTTGCAAATTTGATTTTGTAGTGATTTGTAAGATGCAAATAATCAAAAAATGAGTCTAGACGATCTTTGAAAGAGTATTCATTGTAAGTGTTAGTTTTGAGATAATCGTTTATTTGCTCAAACAAAAATGGATTTCCCATTGCACCACGGCCAATCATTACATAATCACATCCAGTCTCATCAATCATAGTTTTAGCATCTTCAGGAGTTGTAATATCACCATTTCCAACAATTGGGATGCTGGATATTTCCTTAAGTTCCTTAATCATTTTCCAATCTGCAGTTCCAGAATAACCTTGATTAACAGTTCTAGGATGAAAAGTGATCATTTGAATTCCTTCATCTTCTGCAATTTCAGCAATTTCCCTAAAGAGAAATTTACTAGCATCTGTTACCCCAGAACGAATTTTCAGGGTTACAGGTTTTTTCACAGCATTAACAAGAGTACTGAATATTTGTTGAGTTAGATTAACTTCTTGTAAAAGAGCACCACCTGCCATTTGTTGAGTAATATGTGGTGCAGGACATCCCATGTTATAGTCAATAATATCAAAATAAGGTTCTACAATTTTTGCAGCTTTTTCTAATGCAAAAAGATCAGAGCCAAATAACTGAACTGAGAGAGGACGCTCTTGCTCGGAATATTCAATAAATTCTTGGATTGTTTTAGTATCTCCTTTGAGTTGTTTTTCTTTTGCAATAATTTTATGAATGTTAGTAAATTCAGTAACAACAAGACCAGCACCCTTTTGTTTACATTGTAAACGAAGTGCAGGATCACTTACCCCTGCCATTGGAGCCAAAAATGCCCTACTAGAAAATTTTGGAAGCATAAGATAAGTCTACAATCCGAATATATTTACTATATCAAAAATTTATGCAAAAAATGTTGTATTAGTTATCTGGACAGCCATCATCGTCTCTATCTCCATCATAATCTTCAGGATCAAGAGGACATGAATCCTCATCATTAATGATACCATCTAAATCATCATCATGGACAAATCTCTGTTGTTCTGGAGCAGTATCTGGGCAGCCGTCATGATCATTGTACTTGTTCCATGTTTCAGGGCTTGTTGGACAGGAATCAAGGGTATCATAATATCCATCACCATCAGAATCAATATTTGTAGGTGTTGTAGACTCTGCTGCTAACACATCTGGGCAACCATCCCAATCCAAGTATCCATTAAAGTTCTCTTGCTCACCAATGCATGCATCCCATCTATCATCTATACCATCAGTATCAACATCTGCAAAGATGTAAGATGAAGTAATAGAATCAGTTGAATCAGGGCAACCATCTTCATCTTGATAAAAGTTGTAAGTTTCAGATTCTAGTGGACATGCATCCATTGTATCTAGAATACCATCCATATCAGAATCAAGTGTAAATACAAATTTATCAGGACAACCGTCATCATCTAGGAATCCATTGAATGTCTCTGGTTGGTTTGGACACAAGTCTAGAATATCTGGAATCCTGTCACCATCAGTATCAGCAGTAAGTTTGTTGTCTGCTACAAAATCAGGACAGCCGTCTTCATCTTGGAATCTATTGTATGTCTCTCTAGCATAAGGACATTCATCCACATCATCAGTGACTCCATCAAAGTCAGTATCTCCAAAGGAATCATAAGCTAAGGCATCAGGACAGCCATCTTCATCTTGGAATCCGTTGTATCTTTCAGCTAATGTTGGACATTGATCTAAATGATCTTGGATTCTGTCATAATCAGAATCAATTAAAGCATTAGATGCTGCACCAAGTACATCGAAACATCCATCCCAATCTAGGAATCCATTATAATTTTCAGGCTCGTTTAAGCATTGATCCCATCTATCATCAATTCCATCACCGTCAGTATCTGGGAAAGTGTATGTTGAATCTATTGTATCAACAGAATCAGGACATCCATCGTCATCTAGGAATCTATTGTAAGTTTCAGATTCTAGTGGACATGCATCCATTGTATCTAGAATACCATCCATATCAGAATCAAGTTTAGGATCAAAGCTATCAGGACAACCGTCATCGTCTAGGAATCCATTGAATGTTTCTGGTTGGTTTGGACACAAGTCTAGAATATCTGGAATCCTGTCACCATCAGTATCAGCAGTTAATTTATTGTCATATATAGAATCAGGGCAGCCATCTTCATCTTGTAATTTATTGTAAGTCTCTTTAGCATAAGGACATTCATCCACATCATCAGTGACTCCATCAAAGTCAGTATCTCCAAAGGAATCATAAGCTAAGGCATCAGGACAGCCATCTTCATCTTGGAATCCGTTGTATCTTTCAGCTAATGTTGGACATTGATCTAAATGATCTTGGATGCTGTCATAATCAGAATCAATTAAAGCATTAGATGCTGCACCAAGTACATCGAAACATCCATCCCAATCTAGGAATCCATTATAATTTTCAGGCTCGTTTAAGCATTGATCCCATCTATCATCAATTCCATCACCATCAGTATCTGGGAAGAGATAAGATGAAACAATAGAATCAGCAGTGTCAGGGCAACCATCGTCATCTAGATCTAAGTTGTAAGTTTCAGGTTCTAGTGGACATGCATCCATTGTATCAGAAATGCCATCTTGATCACTATCTATTAAAATAAAGACATCATCAGGACAGCCATCTTTATCATCAATGCCATTGAATGTCTCTGGTTGATTTGGACATAAATCCAGATAATCAGGATAATTATCACCATCAGAATCAGCAATACCTTTTCCATCAACAGGTGATAAATCAGGACAACCGTCTTCATCTTGGAATTTATTGTAAGTTTCCTTTACAGTTGGACATTGATCTAGATGATCTTGTATTCCATCAAAGTCTGCATCATACCATGGAACAAAGTCTGCAGGACAGCCATCTATGTTGGTACCATATTGTGGATCATAGTCTTCAAGAAGATTAGGACATTGATCTAAATCATTTGGTACTCCATCACCATCAGAATCAATAACTTCAGTTGCATAAACACTACCTGGTAACATACCAATGGTAGAAGTAAGTAAAAGTAAAAATCCTAAAAGATATTGTTTTTTCATTTTATGAGACTAAGGGTCTGGACAGCCGTCGGTATCTCTATCACCATCATAATCCTCTGGTTCTAAAGGACACAAGTCATAGTCATTGATAATATTGTCTAAATCAGCATCATGTTTGTATCTTGATTGTTCTGGAGCAATATCTGGACAACCATCATCGTCATTGTACTTGTTCCAAGATTCTTTTTCATTTGGACATAAATCAATCTCATCATTTATGCCATCTTCATCACTATCAATTGTAATATTTCCAGTTGGCATGACATCAGGGCAACCGTCATAATCAACATATCTATTCCAAGTTTCGTTTTGTTCTGGACACATATCCATCACATCTGGAACACCATCACCATCAGAATCAGGTTGAGTATCATCAACATCTGGACAGCCGTCATCGTCTTGGAATCCATTATAGTTTTCAGCAACTAGAGGACAATCATCATAGACATCATTAATGCCATCATTATCAGAGTCAACTACAAATGATTCGGATATGAAATCTGGACATCCATCATCGTCTTGATATCTATTGTAAGTTTCTTTAGCAGTTGGACACACATCAATAGCATCTGGTAATCCATCCAAGTCACGATCACTCTTTAAGATGTACTCATCCGGACAGCCATCTAAATCAAGAATTCCATTATATGTTTCTGGTTGATTTGGACAGTGATCTCTGTAATCATTAATTCCATCATTGTCGGTATCTGGAGTTTCTTTATTATCTGCTACAAGGTCAGGGCAACCGTCATCGTCTTGATATCTATTGTAAGTTTCTGGAACTAATGGACATTGATCTGACTCATCAGGAATTCCATCAAGGTCTGAATCAGTATCGGTAAAATAAGGAGGAATGTCTGGACAACCGTCGTCATCTTGGAATCCATTGTAACGTTCTCTGTCAAGAGGACATTGATCTACTGAATCTAAAATACCATCAAAGTCTGAATCAGATTCTGATGGGTTGTCAGGACAACCGTCAGCATCTTGATATCTATTCCAAGTTTCTGCAGTTGTAGGACATTGATCTAATGTATCTCTAATTCCATCATTATCAGAATCTGAAACTAGAACATCAGGGCAACCGTCTGTATCTTGATAGTTATTATACACTTCTGGTTCTAGAGGACATTTATCTTTCAAATCAGAAATTCGATCACCATCAAAATCTAATTCTGAAAATTCAGAAATAGTATCAGGGCAACCGTCGTCATCTTGGAATCTATTGTAATTTTCTTTAGCAATTGGACATTGATCTAGATTATCAGGAATTCCATCCAAGTCACGATCACTCTTTGAGAAATAATCATCTGGACAGCCATCTCTATCTAAAATACCATTAAATGTTTCTGATTCGTTTGGACATAAATCTACATAATCATTAATTCCATCACCATCAGTATCTGGAACTTCACTAGTATCACTAAGAAAGTCAGGGCAACCGTCATCGTCTTGATATCTATTGTAAGTTTCTGGAACTAATGGACATTGATCTGACTCATCAGGAATTCCATCAAGGTCTGAATCAGTATCGGTAAAATAAGGAGGAATGTCTGGACAACCGTCGTCATCTTGGAAGCCGTTGTATCTTTCAGGATCTAAAGGACATGCATCATCAGCATCCATAACTCTATCACCATCTATATCATTTAATGTACCAGTAAATGATGGAAGTAAATCTGGACAACCGTCATAATCAGAAAATTTATTGTAAGTTTCTGCATTATTAGGACAAATATCGAATTGATCTGCTATTCCGTCACCATCTTTATCATCAAATGAAAAATTTAATTGAACATCAGGACAACCGTCTGTATCAAGATAACCATTATACACTTCTGGATCGTTTATGCATAAATCAATGTTATCTGGAATACTATCATTATCTGTATCAGCAAAAGAATAACCTGGAACAGAATCTGGGCAACCGTCATCGTCTTGGAATCTATTGTAATTTTCTGCACTCAGTGGACATGCATCTACAGGATCTGGAACTCCATCTAAATCGCGGTCACCTGCACCAAAATCATCTGGACAACCATCTCTATCTAAAACACCATTGAATGTTTCTGGTTGATTTGGACATGAATCTCTTGTGTCGACAAAACCATCACCATCAGAATCTGGTAATCCACCTGCTCCACCTTCAGAGATACTATCAGGACAACCGTCATCGTCTTGGAATCTATTGTAATTTTCTCTGATATTTGGACATTGATCTAAATGATCTTGTATTCCATCATAGTCTTCATCATACCATGGAACAAAGTCTGATGGACAACCATCAGTAGGACCAACATAATCTTCTTGCAAATTTGGACATGCATCAACTGAATCGTCAACACCATCATTATCCAAGTCCTCAGCAGCAAAAGTGTAGTTTATAGGTATACTCGTTAATGTAGCTAAAAGCAAAACTAGGAATGATAAAGTATGGATATTTTTCAATGCTAAAATTACCTTGGGGATCCAGTTATTAAACCTCGCTCTAGAATCGACTCAAAATTGTAACAAGTTTTAAGAAAAATTCTATGATGGACAAAAAACACGATCAATTTAAGTAAACAAAAACTAGAATAGAATTCATGAGTTGCTCTGGTGAAACAGTTGAAGAAGAAGATCGTTTAATTCAGATAAAACCTGCAATAGCTAAGCAATTAAAAAAAGCAAAGTATGGAATTGCGGATCATGCTACAGTGGCATTATGTCATTGGACAAAAAAATCATTCAAACATGAAGGAAATTGCTATAAGCACAAATTTTATGGAATTTCAACTCATGCATGTATGGAGTTTTCCCCAGCTGGAATGCATTGTGAGAATCGTTGTGTATATTGTTGGAGACCAATGGAATTTTATGATTCATTAAAAATGGATCCAAAACAAGTTGCAGAACCTGAAGAGATCTTGACAAAATTGATGATTGAGAGAAAAGAACTGATCAACGGCTATTATGGAGATTCAAGAAACGATAAACAAAGATTAGATGAATCATTATTACCTAGTCATTATGCAATTTCACTTTCTGGTGAACCAACAATGTATCCAAAGTTGCCAGAACTAATCAAATATCTACACTCACTTAAAGCAACAAAATCAACTTTTCTTGTAACTAATGGACAAGAACCAGATATGATACAAAGGCTACAAGATGAAGATGCATTACCAACACAATTGTACTTGTCAACAAACGCTGCAGACTATGAATCATTTAAGAGAATAAACCAACCAAAATATGATGATTCATGGGAAAGATGGAATAGAACTCTTTCAATGTTAAAACATTTGAAAACAAGAACAGTTCTAAGAATTACTCTAATTAGAGATTATAATGACATAAAAGAAATGATTCCAGTTTTTGCAGAAATGGTTAGAAAAGCTAGTCCACACTTTATTGAAATAAAATCATACATGCATATTGGTCGGTCAACTAATAGATTAGAGCATTCTAATATGTTAGAAATGGAAGAGATAAAAAATTTTAGTGAACAAGTTGCAAAACAAAGTAAGATATTTTCAGTAATGGATGAAAGTTTTGTTTCAAGAATTTCAATTTTACAAAATAATGAACGAACAATTGATCGTTATATTCCTACTTATGCAAATACCAATTAGAAAATTTTTTCGATGCTTTGTACCTATGTGATAATTCATTTTTGTTATTTATTTCAGCAAATGTTTTTCGGGTATTTTTTGGTACAAAAATTGGATCGTATCTCCAACCTTTTCCTTTTTGTGAATACGATATAGTACCATCAAGTTTTGCATCAAAAGATTGTAGAGTGTTTTTATCACAATAGCTAATAATAGAAACAAACTTTGCCTTTCTATTATTTTTTAAAAGATTAAGAATTCCTTTGTTTCCAATTGTTTTTAAAACATATGATGAATACGGACCTGGAAATCCATCAAGGGAATCAATGAACAGACCATCATCTTCAATTATTATAGGTTTTTTACATTTTGAAAATGCATCTTTTGCTTTTTTTGATGCAATATCTAAGTGAATTTGATTGAATCTCTTCTAAATCTAATTTGAAAAAACCAAGTTTTATTCCAAAAGAATCTAGAATTTTTTTTGCCTCTTGATATTTGTGATTATTTGAGGATGCAAAAAATAGATCAAGTGACTGCTGCATACCTACCACGACTTTCAATATCTGAAACTAGTTTGGTGATTTTAATGTAATTCGTATTTCCAACAATAGATTTGTAACCAATTAAGAAATTTTTCCAAGCAGGTTCCATGATTTTTGCATGAGCACTGTTAAGAATTTCTTTGATTAATCTCAAATCAACTGCATGATCTTCTGGTTTTATCGTATTTTGAGATAATCCAAAATCAATGACAAAAACAGTGTTTTGGAACAAAATGAAGTTTGATGTTGTCAAATCTCCATGCATTACTCCATTTTTGTGCAATGTTCCAACTAATTTTCCAATTTCTTTTGATAATTCAATAATTTTTGATTCAGGTAAATCATGAACTGGTTTTCCAGGAATTTCTTGCATTACGATTATAGCTTTTTCTAAGTTCACAAAATAAACAAGAGGTGTTGGAATTCCAAATGACTTTACTAGAGATATAATTTGAGATTCTTTTATTGTTCTTTGTTTACGTATTTTTGAATCAAGAGAAGGATCACGATAATTTTTTATTTTTCTAATTTTGAGAATTGCTTTTGAATTTTGCCATTTAGATTGATATATGTCAGCTTCTGCTCCTTTTTTTCTTAATTTCATTAACATTATATCCAAAGGGATTCAATAAAAATTAATCATGGAAGAAGGAGAGAGAAAAATAAAACAAGAAGATTGTAGTGAAGATAATTTAAGTTCAGGAATTCTGACATTAACTAACAAGAGATTGGCATTTGATAAAACAAGAGCAAGATTGATGGATTTTTCTAAACATGTGGGTGATACTATACTGGATATTTCATTAGATGATGTAACCAAAACATGGAAAGAGGGATTACTAATAAAAAAAGTATGTTTTACTGTAAAGACAAGTAAAGATGAACAGACTTACAAGTTTGGAGTGTTCAATACAAAAAGTTGGCTCAAAAGTATTGATGAGGCAATTAATAACAAAAATCAATAATCTACTTTAACTGAATCTAATCTCCAAGATTGCGTAACCAAAGTATCTTTGAGTAAAACACCTCGCTTGACTTGTGATTCTAAAAGCCCAGTCCAACATATTTGACTTCCACAATCTCCTGCATATTGTAATGGAACTGCAAAGAACTTACATCCATGTCGTTTACATACATCATGAAGCATTTCAGATAATCTTTTGTTAGCTGCAACACCACCTACTATCAATAATTCTTTTTTGCTGGTAAATGACAAGGCACGCTCTACTACTTCACTAATCATTGCAAAAGCAGTTTCTTGAAGTGAATAACAGGCATCTACTTTACTTTTCTTTGCAACAGATTTTGTAGCAGACAATAAACCTGAAAAAGAAACATCATTTCCTTTTACGGAATATGGTAGTGAAATATAATTTGAAGATGTAGATGCTAACTCTTCTATATTTTTTCCACATGGAGAAGCAAATCCAATAGATCTTCCAAATTGGTCAAGTAATTGACCCAATGTAATATCTAAAGTCTCACCAAAAACTCTCCACTGTTTGTTAAGAAATGCCAAAAGCATAGTATGTCCTCCAGATACTAAAAGCACCAAAGGATTTGTTGCATCTGTAAGTAACTTTCCTAATTCAATATGACCAATTGCATGATTGATAGGATAAATTGGAATTTTGTAAAAAGAGGCTAAAGATCGTGCAACAACTGCACCAACACGTAAACATGGACCTAATCCCGGACCTGCAGCATAAGAAATAAGATCCAGATCTTTGATTGTAATATTTGCCTCCCTAAGACATTCAAACAATACTGAAGAACTATTCTCAATATGATGACGTGATGCTTCTCTTGGATGAATTCCTTCTCCTTTTGCAGGACGATAAATTTTTCGGACATCAGAAAGAATCCTTCCTTGTTTTCCTTTTTTTTCAATTATAGCACAAGAAAATGTATGTGCTGTACTTTCAATTCCTAAACCTAGCATATTATCCCCTACTTAATGTGGATACAATTTTGATCACATCACCATTTTTGAGTTTTTGATCACCACTGATTCTTTGTTTGGTTTTACAATCAATTGCATGTAAGAATCCCTTAGCAATATCGGCATGAATTAAAACTGCCAAATCTTTTGCAGTAGAATCTTGTGGAAGTAATTTTGTATCAGGTAAAATGATACCATCTTTGTTGGTTAGTTTAGTTTCATCTTCTACAGGGTATACAACAATAAAGTTTAGAGAATCAAAAATAGCAGTATTTAGAATTTTTTGAACACCAGTAGATGTGATTTTAGAAAATACAGACTTTACCAAATCTAGTGCTTTTTGTTGAGGAGGTAGAATTTCTTTTCCTTCAATTATTTTAAAACCTTCATCTCCTGAAGAATAATCTACAATTCCTGCTTTTGATGCTTTTCGTAAAAGTAATTCAGTTTCGGCACTACAAGGAATTACAGGATCTGAAATTTTTTTAAGAATATCAAGATCGTGACATAGATCTGCTTTATTTGCAGCAATAATCATTGGTTTTGTATTTTTTCGTAATTCTTTAACAAAAGTTTGGATATCAGAATCTTTCCATTCTTTTGGATTTCTAGAAATAAGACCTAGTTTTTGTAACACTACATGTACTTGATAATCTTTAATGCCCAATCCAGAAAATCGTTTTGCAATACCATCAGTAAGTTTTGCTCTTTTCTGATCTATTTCACGAGTGATCTTATCCCATTCTCTTTTGAGAATATCTGCAAACCATTGATCAAATTCATCCTGAACAAATACAACATCTTCTAGAGGATCATGTGTCCCAACTGGAACTGATTGTCCTTGAATATCAGTACTTCCAGCAATGTCAACTACATGAATCAAAACTTCAGCTTGTCTTGCATCATCAAGAAATTGATTTCCTAATCCCTTTCCTTCATGCGCACCCGGAACTAATCCTGCAATATCAATGAGTTTAACTGGAATAAAACGAGTGCCATTAACACATAATTCATTTTCATGTTGTATATCAAAATATTTACATGCACAATTTGCTTTAACATAAGCAACACCTACATTTGGTTCAATTGTTGTAAAAGGGAAATTACCTGATGCAACAGGAGTTTCAGTTGCAGATGAGAAAAATGTTGATTTTCCAACATTTGCCTTACCTAGTAAACCAATTTGCAATATAGTCAAAAATTCAATTCTACTTATTAGTATTACAGAAATCGTTTAATGCAGTTTATCGTGATTGTATAACATGTCAATTGTAATTACTGGAAATCCAGGAGTTGGAAAACACACTATTACGCAGAAAATTGCTGAAAAACTAGAACTATCTATAATTGATATTAATAACATAGCAAGAGATGCAGGATTATTTGAAAAAAATGAAGATACAAACGATGTAGATACTGTAAAACTAGAAAAAATTCTTGAGCAAAAAATTTCAGAGAAAAATGTGATTGTAGGCCATTTAGCACCTTATGTTTTAGATAAAATTATGGTAAAGACAATGATTGTGTTGAGAAGAAGCCCTTATGATTTGATCTCAGTATACAAAGAAAGAAAATACACAGATGAAAAAAGTAGAGAAAATTTAGGTAGTGAAGTATTAGGTATTATTGCACATGATGCAATGAACAAATTCCAAGAAAAGACATTCCAAATAAACACTAGTGGTAAAAGCATTCAAGAAGTAGTAGAAAAAGTGATAACCCTAATTTCCAGTAATATAGGTAGTGAAGAAGTCGATTGGCTTGATTTGGTTACAAAAAATAATGATTTGAAAAAATTTTTTTCTGATTGATTAAATAACGCCTTTAAGTTTGTGTAATTACTTGTTTGAAATTTCTAAAACTGATTTAGCAGGAAGGATAGGTACTCTATATACTAATCATGGAAAGATTGAGACACCCGCATACATTCCTGTTATTCATCCAGTAAAGCAAACAATACCATCAAAAAAAATTCAAACAATTGGTTTTGATTTAGTAATTACAAATGCATACATTACAAAAAATAATTATGGTGATGAAGCTGTAAAAAAAGGAATTCATAAAATTATAGATTTTGATGGTGCAGTCATGACAGATTCTGGAGGTTATCAAGTTTTAGAATATGGAGATGTAAAAGTTTCACCACCAGAGATGGCAAATTTTGAAAAAGGAATTTTAACTGATTTTGCAATTCCGCTTGATAAGCCAACAGGATTTGGACTGCCATTAAAAAAAGCAGAAGCATATGTTAAGCATACTCTCAAAGTTTCAAAGCAGACACTTGATGACAGTGAAGACAACGGTCAAATTTGGATTGGTCCAATTCAAGGAGGGGAACATTTTGAACTTGTTGCAAAGTCAACAAAAAAGTTGGTAGATATTGGTTTTCAGATGTTGGCTTTAGGAAGTCCAGTTGAATTTATGGAGTCATATGAATATAGATTACTAGCACAGATGATTGTAGCTGCAAAAAAACAAATGCCACATTCTATTCCTTTGCATCTTTTTGGAGCAGGGCATCCCCTAACAATACCATTTGCAGTGGCCTTGGGATGCGATACATTTGATTCAGCATCCTACATGCTTTATGCCAAACATCAAAGATACATCACAGATGATGGTACACGATATTTGTCTGATATTGTTATATTTCCATGTAATTGTGAAGTATGCTCAAAATATACTCCTGATGAATTACGCCAGCTTGAAGTAACTGAAAAAATCAATCAATTAGCAATTCATAATCTCTATGCAATAAAACTTGAAGTCGATAAGGTAAAGCAAGCAATCCATGAAGGAAGATTATGGGAATATGTAATGAAAAAGGCAAGAGCACATCCTAAGTTATTTGAAATGATTGAAGTCATGACAAATAATTATGAATTTTTTAGTGTAACTACACCAAAATTCAAAGAGAAAGCTATTTTTCTATACGATAAAGAAGATCAATTTCGTCCAGAGGTTCAAGCATATCATAATATGGTTAGAAAATTCAAATCAAAGAAAAAGAAACTAGTCATCACCAGAGAGTCAAATTCAAAACCAGGATATTTGTCTCATCAATATATTGAACTAGAAAGAAAACTCAAGGGTTTTGATTCAATACAGGTATGCCAATATAACCCACAGTTAGGATTAATTCCAATTGAGATTTCAGATATTTTTCCAGCAGCACACCATGAAACTTCTAGGATAGATTTTGATCCAAAAGAATTCTCTGTATTTGAAAAGACATGGAAAGATTTCTTTGGTAACAACAAGTTTTCAGAAATTCATTATGACAAAAATGACAAATTCTTGAAACATTTTGTAAAAACACTACCAAAAAAAATCAAAAAAAATCTTTTGTTTAATTAAAAATAAGAAAAAAGAATGTGCTAAAAGATTCAGCTTATAGTGCTGCGTCTTCTGCCCAACCTTTGATGAAGACACCGTTTTTGTGAAGAGGAACTGGTTGTCCAGCAGTATAATTCATTGGTCTCATCCAAAAGATTGATTTTGTTGGGCATACACCGATGCATGCACCATCAGAAATACATCTTTCTGGATAAAATACAAATGCTTTACCTCTCTTCCAGCCTTCAACTGGTTTTACTCTAAGGACATCTGGACCAAGAGTTGTACAGATTTCTACACATAGTGCGCATCCGATACATCTTTGTTCATCAATGTCTGGAAGTATTGCTATTGGCATAACAAAATTAAGATTGCTTGGTGACTATTTAAACCATGATTGAAATTCATAACCCTGTTATGAAATTGATCGAGTAAAAAATACGCGCAAAAAGTAGATTTGAAGATTTAAAAAACAAAAAGATAACGTGATTTGCACGTTTATTTTCTCATTGCGTCTATTTGACCAGAAGTAACCCAGTCAAGTAATTCTGCAGAAGATGGATTAAGGTCTGCTTTCTTATTCATAAGATTGTTAACCCAGATCCAATTGAGTTGATTTAAGAGAGGTTTGTTTGCTTCGTCACCAGCACGTGTCTTAGAGACTAGTGCTTGATCTTGCAAGGCTAACCATTCTGTATAACTTCTTCCCATGAGGATTGGATCTTAGCTTACACTAATTAAAGCTTTTGTAGATTCTATAATAGGCATAATGATCGGATTTACTTTAACAAGGTTTTAACGTTGATGAAAATTCATCTTAATTCTTGGATGTTAAAGTTTTAGGAGCTGCAAACGAAGTTGGTAGATCGGGTTTTTTAGTTAATTGTAATGGAACAAATCTCTTGCTGGATTATGGAGTATTATTTGGTAGAAGAGGAACGCCTCCAGGATATCCACTTCATGTAAAACCAAAAGATCTTGATGCAATCATAATTACTCATGCTCATTTAGATCATTCAGGAAATGTTCCATCACTTTTTGTAAGTGGAAATACTGATGTCTATGCCACACCTCCAACTTTTGATCTATCAAAGTTATTGATTGAAGATATGCTAAAAATCGAAAAGAATTCACATCCATTTGATCTGCCTGAACTAAACAATATGATGAAAAATGCTAAGGAAACTGGATTTAAACAAAAAGTTACCAAGGGAAATGCAACTTTTGAATTAAGAGAATCAGGACATGTAATTGGAGGTAGTACTGTTTTGGTAGAATCAGAGAAAAAACGACTTTTCTATACAGGGGATATCAAAACAAATGGTTCAAGAATGCTTAGAGAGATGGATTTGGACATTGGGGAAATTGATTTACTGATTACTGAAAGCACATATGCCAAAACAGAACAAAAATCTAGGAGAGAATCAGAAAAGGAGTTAATTGAATTTGCAAACGAAGTGATGGATAGAAAAGGAATATTGTTTATTCCATCATTTTCAGTTGAACGCTCTCAAGAGATTGCATGTATTTTAAAGAGTGGAAATTTCAAACATAGAATTATCATGGATGGAATGGCACTAAAAGTAAATGAAATAATGTTTAGACATCCAAATTATCTAAGAGATCCTAAAATTTTTTCGGAGGCAATAAACAGTGCAACTGCAATAAGAGAACATGCTGAAAGAAAACGTGCAATGGGGGAACCTTGTGTAGTAATCTCACCTGCTGGAATGTTAGTTGGAGGAAATGCTGTATTTTATTTACAGCACTTGGCATTTGATGATAAAAATGGAATTGCCCTAGTATCGTATCAAGGTAAAGGCACACCAGGTAAAAAATTACTTGAAACAGGAAAGGTATCAACAAGAGGTAAAGACGTCAATGTTTCAGCAGAGGTAAAACAGTTTGAGTTTTCAGGCCATGTAGATAGAAATGAATTGTTTGGCATGATTAAAAAAATTAAAGGAAATCCAAAGGTATGGGCAGTTCATGGAGATTCTGAATCATGTGAAATGTTTGCTAAAGAAATTCATGAAAAATTTGGTTTAGAAACATATGCCCCTGCAGTAAATGATACAATTACTATCTAAAATGCAAAACAACAATGCAATAAATGTAGAAATTTCAATCAACAGTGGTCAGGTATTTCTTTGGAGAAAAAATGGAGAATATTGGGATGGGGTAAACGGTCAAGATATTCTAAGGATTGATAATTTTGGAAGCATTAAATCATATCAAAATACCAAAACAGACTTTTTTAGAAAAAAAGATAATATGGAGCAAATAATAAAGTCAATTTCAAAAGACAGTACAACTAGAAAGGCTGTAAAAAAATATCTTGGTTTAAGAATTCTCAAACAAGATCCTTTTCAATGTTTGATTTCATTTATTGTATCTTCGAATTCTAATATTCAAAAAATAAAAACTAGTCTTGAAAAGATATCAAGAAAATTTGGAACAAAGGTAGAGTTTGAAAATCAAGAGTTTTTTTTATTTCCTACACCAAAGAAACTTGCCAAAGCATCAATTAATGAAATTAGAAATTGTGGTGTAGGATACAGAGCTAAATTTATCAAAGAAGCTGCAAATATAATTTTTTTAAAAAAAATAGATTTTGAGAGTTTAAAAAAATCTGATTATTTTGAGACTAAGGAAAGTATTTGTTCCATTCCAGGGGTTGGGAATAAAGTTGCAGATTGCATAATGTTATTTTCATTAAACAAATTGGAGGCATTTCCATTAGATAGATGGATGATTAGAATTTTAGAAAAATATTTTTTTAATGAATTTCAACTTGAGACAAAAACAATTACAAAAAAACAATATGATATTCTTCATGATAAAATTGTAAATCATTTTGGTCCATACGCAGGATATGCACAACAATTTCTCTTTAAGATGGAAAGAGAGAATTACCAAAAAAAGTGGCTGTAAACCCTTAAAATGGTAATTAATTGCTAAGTTTTTGGGCCTATGACGCAGCATGGATAGCGTGTTGGACTTCTAATCCAAAAGTCAAGGGATCGAAGCCCTTTGGGCCCGCCTAACAAAATTATTTATTCTAATTTGGAGATGATGTTTTCGTGAAAGACATAGAGTTCAAACTAAATTCAACTGACATTCATCCAAATTCTGAAATCAAAGGAACTATTTCTGTTTCATATCCAGGAAGATATGATGGAGTTGTGATAAATACTCAGATTTTAGATTCAAATGAACACATAGTCTACAAATCATATAATGGAAAAAATATTTCACAAAATGTTTCGAGATTATTTATCAACAAAGACGTGATGCCTGAAAACAAAGCAGAATTTATCGCACTAATTAAATTTGAACCAAAACAAGAACATGAAATAAAATTTAGAGTATCAATTATTGAGCAACATAAAGAAATTGAAAGTCAGATAATTTTTGCAAAATATTCTATCTAGAATCTACTCTTTTCTACATTGATAGAACCAGTCATCCACGGATGTGGTTCACAGTGATAATGGATCTCTTGAGGCTCTGTAAATAGGAATTCATAGTTTTCACCAGGTTTTACGACACCAGAAGAACCAAAGTCACCACTATATCTATCAGATGCTCTGTGATCAGGAGTTACAGTGTGGGGAGTATCATCCAAATTTTTCCAAATTACTTTGTTATTAACATTCAATAACGCATTTGCTTTATTTGGAACATAGTTCTCATTTCCTTCAATTACTGCACCTGGAACAATTTCAATGATAAGATCTTTTTCAGGATTTAAGATATGTTCAGATACAGATGGCTTTGCTAAAGATTCAGGAACATAAAATGAAGTGTAAAACACTAGGGAGACTGACATGCCAATGATTAGTGCAATTACTCCAATACCATACGCGTGGCTAGATGGAGGTGAACTCATTTTTTCAATCCTCCAAGATCGTCAGAACCAAGATTTGGATTATTTTCTGCACTAACTCCTAAATCTGCTGTAGTCTTCTGGATAGGAACTTCGTGAGTTAATTCTTTTGGTTTTTCTTGTGCAGTATCACCTTCTGGAAGTTTACTTGGTTCAGATACATCAGGTGCATCTAGTTTTGGTTTTTCTTCCTGTACAGGAACTGGTGGGGGTGGAGGCGCATTCTTTTCCTCACTCAAAGCATATCTGTAAACATGGAAGAATGCTGCAAATACCAACAAGATTATTCCAACAAAGAATAATGACATGTTCTTCATTCCTGTCAAAGCTGCATTATATGCTGCAATGTTTAGGAATACTTGGAATGCCAACAGTGCAATTAGTAACCAGTTAATCCATTTTTCAGAGAGGTTGATTGTTGCAACTTTCTGTGGGCCTTTACTTTTTGCAAGTTTTGATTTTCTTTCAGCTTCATTTGCAAGTTTAATCATCATGTATGTGAATCCAAATCCTAGTGGAAGCAACAATATCATTGTAGCATAGAAGAATATTGGATCAATTACCAAACGCTCTACTAATGGAATTGAGACATCAGGTGAAATATAGAATCCCCAATATGTGGTAACCATAATCTGAGCAATACTAGTAATTCCAAATGCTGTAACTATTGGTCTTTCTCTCCATGAGAATTTTTTGTATCTATCAATGAACGGAACAACGATAAATGCAGCAAGAAATATCAACGGCCACAGCAGTCCTGTTACAAACTTGTCATATTGAGTCCTCATGAATGCATAAATTCCTGTAAGATACCATTCAGGAACCGTTACACCTGGCGGGACTGTCGGCTCAAACTTGAATCCCATATCAATTGGAAATACACCACCTGTGATGAGAATAGCACCAGAAATTGCCATAACCATAGGGACATCAAATACCAAGAATCTTGGGAAATGAACTGCCATCAATCCTAGCATTACAATTGGTAACAAGAACACATGTTGCGCATAGAATCTTAATACAAAGTCCGAGAACCCACTACCAAGTGCCGCATCACGAATCGTCGGTCCGACAACAGGAATTGATGTAGTCAGAGACGCTGCAATACTAATTGCAAGTTCTGCTCTTTCACTAAATATAACATCATATCCAGTAAATGCTTCAAGAATAGTAACAACACCAAGAATGACACCAGTCATCCATAAAACTTCATTTCTAATTTTGTATCGTCCACTAAAGTATTGGTAATACATGTGAAGAACAGCTAAGAGTACCATTGCATTGGAACCATGATAGTGAATGTTTCTTATGTGAAAACCAAATGGAACATCATCATTGATGAATTGAACACTATCCCAAGCCCTATCTAAAACAGGTTGATAATAAAACATGAGTAGGGCTCCTGAAACTCCAAGAATGATAAATACAACAAAGGTAAGCATACCCAAGAATCCAAACGGACTAACAAATCTAGCAGGGAATGAAAATTTTATTGCAGTAAAGATTGTTCTATCTATTCCATCCCATACCCAGTAAATGAGGGCGACTAAGCCAGTTCTTCTTTCAAGCGAAACGGCCATATCCAATTACTCCATTAGCATTTACATCAAACTTTGGCGGCAAGATATATACAAATCCATCTGAGTCAAGTTCAAAATATAATTCAGCTAAAATGTTAGATGGTGGGGCTTGTACTGATGCAGGACCTACAAAAGCTGTTCCAGTTGTTGGATCATACATACTACCATGACAAGGACATTCACCTCTCTTTCTTCCTTCATCTGGCCAATATTTCCACAAACACCAAAGATGAAGACATATCATGCTGTATGCTCTAAGAGCAGATAGATCATTTTTTGCACCACCTAATTCTTCAGGTAATCTTATGAATTGCCATTTACGAAATGCTTCTGCATCAAGTGCAGGATTGCCAGTAGCTGGATATGTAATAACTTCAGAAAAATTAACTGGGTAAGTATTGATATTTGCATGTGTACCATCAGGTAAAATTACTGGTACTTTTTCAAGAGATGCTTGATTGGGGTTTGGCATAAAATTACCAAATGGGATAAATGGAGCAAACGCTAAACCTGTGCCTGCGGCGCCGATTAACTTTAGAAAGTCTCTTCTGGATAATCCGCCAGACTTTTTTGTCCCAAGCTCTGACATTCAGCTGACTAACTCGCCAAATTGCTTATAAACCTTGTTCAATTATTAGTTAGGTTTTATTCTAATGATGAATATGATAACAGTTCCGATCGCAGCGCCAATAACTAATCCAATAACAATTCCAAGACTAAAGGATGAATCAGAGTTACCAGAATTATTTATTGAGAGAGAATCATCAGGAATGATTTTTGTTTTAGAAATTGTGTTATAATCATTTTCTAAAATAGAATCATTTGATTCAAACTCTGTTTCCACTTGTTCAACTTGAGAAGAAATGTTTGTAAATTTTGCTGCAAGTGTAATAGGTTCTGTTGTAGAATTTCCTCCAAACAATGTAGAGTGTGTCAAAAGAGTGTAAGTACCAGTTTGGTTAATTGGAACATAGAGAACAGTGGATGTATCATCTTTATTTTTTACAGGAAAAAATCCACCACCTTGACTAAAGATAGAATTACCCAACCAATCAAGAGAAGGCCATCCTAGAAAATGACCAAATACTCCAGATGGAACATTTGTTTGAACGATTTGCCCGGATGGATCCATTACAAAGACAGCTAGATTAGTATCATCAGTAATCCATGAAAGTTCAACCGCTGCTGAATTAATTGATTCATCTTGGATATCAAAATAATATTGTCTCCAATCTCCTGCCATATAGCGATTAGCCATATCAAATGCGCCTTTGATGTAGCCATTACCATAAAGAACATCATCACTTTGTTTACCTTTAACAATTACAAAAGAATCATTTTGATCAACTAATTGTTTTATTACAAAAGATACTGGAGCATTTACCAAATGTTTTTCTCCTTCAAAAGTAAGAAATCCTTGATAGACTCCAGTTTGCAAATCAGTTGGTGCAATTAATGTTACATCAATTGTAGCAATATCTTTTGGAGGTATAGTGACTGTTTGAGATTCAGGCCAGATTACAGACCATTTTTCTTTTTGGTAATAACTTGCAGATAATGTGTAATCCATTGAGGTAGAATTCATTTTTGTATCACCCAACCAGTAAGAAAATCTTGTTGGGACAGGATATACTCCAACTAGGGGAGTTCCTTCAAATTTTTCATTGGGATCAGTAACTCTAAGTTCTTGAACAGTTCCCCAAGAGCCAGCTCTATTTACTAAAGATAATTCATCACTTGAAATTTTTGTATCATTGTTGTTATCAAGCCAATCATAAATATACAAAGAAGAGATTTTGATATCACTAGCATAGACGTCTGAAGTATCATTCATGAATGAATCAAATGGGAAATTTACATTTAGTATCATCAATGAGGAATCATCAGGAATAGGATCTGTCTCATCAAAAAATTCATCTAGAGTAGAATGGGGTTTTACATCTGAAAGTTTGACATAATTTGGAATATAGGCTCCAGATTTGTTAAGTATTGAATCTTGTTGATGTACAGTAGTTACTCCGTTAAACTCATTTTTGGCAATTAAAGATAATTTTTTTGGTATCACATTAATTTTAATTTCATTTTCAGAAGGATTAACTATAGTAAAAGTAGCAGAACTTCTTTCTCCTGGAAGTAATTGCTCTGCAAACCAACTAGTCATAGGTATAGAATTAGAAGGTAATTGAAATTTTTCAAATCCAATTGCAGTTGAATTTACGTTATCTATTGCAGGATCTAAAAGTTTCTTGATGTTCTGATATGATGCATCATTATGTACCATAAACAATCCATCTTTTCCATTCACATAATCCAAAGCTGAAGAGACGTCAACTAATCCAGATCCTTGAGTAAATGGATCATTTTCTAGATCAGTTGCAGTAGACATTAGAATATTTTTGATTGTGAATGGATCAATGGTTTGGGATTGATTTTTCATACCTTCCATCAAAATTGCTGCACTACCAGATACGATAGGTGCAGCCATACTGGTTCCGCCAAATAAAGAAAAGGATTCAGCCTTTGAATCTTTTTTAATTTTTAAAACACTTGACGGAGTAAACCCATATGCACCTATACTCATTAAATCAGGTTTTGGATCACCAATAGAGCTAGGACCTCTACTAGAGAAATCAACTACATCATTGTAATGAGATATTGTATTTCCAAATCTGGGTTGATCTTTGAATGGGCCATAACCTACAAATACATTATTAGTAGTTGCTCCAACTGAAATTCCAAAAGGTGATGCATTTGGTAATCCTATTGTTCCATATCCGTGTCCAGAGTTTCCGGCACTAGAAACTATTGTCACCCCTGGATAATCATCATCTAAAGAATGAGGTGTTACAAGTACACTAAGAATCAAGGAGAGAATATCCATTCCAGGAGATGTCTTAAAGGAAGGAAATGCAGATACGCCCCAACTATTTGAAATTATATCAACTCTAGTCTTGCCTGAAAATTTCCAATCATGTTTTGTATTATCAAATCCTGCAGACCACAACCATCCATAAACTGTATCACCAAACCATAATGCCTTCACAGGAATAATTTTTGCACCAGGAGCTACACCAGTTATAGTAAATTTTTCAGTACTGTTATAGATGTCATAAACTTCGTGTCCTCTTGAAGTAATAGATGCAGCACTGGATGTACCATGCCCCACAAAATCAGTCATCAAACCAAAAAATTCACCATCAGGATCTAATGTGGGAAGTAATGTTCCATTGATTGCCTTTATAGTATCATCAATGTCTGCAGTTTTATCTTGCATTACTCCATAAACATCTAAAACTCGTGCACCAAATGTTCCTGCACTATAATCATTTTTTCCATCATTGTTTGAATCATATACAAGAAATTCTTTTCCACTACCTAACACAATTGGTTTTTCATCAGTAAAATCAAAATCATATTCTGGTCGTTGACCAGCTTTCAGATCAAATCGAGTATAATCTTCCCACGAAGTACTCATATCAGGAATTATAGTATCATAAACTCCAGAAATGAATGAATCAACTACCAATACAGGTACAACTTGTATTCGCGCTAGAGGCCCTTGTATAGCACCTTGATAAATTATACCAAGATGATATACTCCACTTTTTGATTTGATGTAATTTCTGTTATCATCACCAATTTTCATATCATTAGCCAACGTTCCATTAAAAATTATTGAAGAACCTAGTTGTGGAAAAAATGAATTGTAAATTGGGATTTGACTTCCCTTTCCACCTTGAGACACATCTAGAAAGACTCCTTGTTTTGTTACATATGCTGAAGATGTCATGTAAGATGGAATAGGTTTACTGTAATTTCTAATAATTTCATTTTTGTCAATATATGCAAAGAAAGTTGCATTTGTTAAAATAATTCCTTGACCGTCAGGATCAAGCATTATAGGATGATTTTTCTCATCTCTAGCAAGAGAATGTTGAATGTCTAGATTAGAGAAATCAACTCCGGTATCTATAATTGCAATTGTGGTCCCATTTCCTGTAACACCATAATTTTTTTGTGCAATATCAGAGCGAGATATCTGAGCAATTCTAGATGCATCGTTTAGATCATCAGTAGAATGAAAATCTAATTGAAAATCTTCAATTACATCATATCCTTGAGAGATTAAACTTGATGCGTTCTTCTCTGAAAGTATTGTTACATAGAAAAATCCACTATCAGAATGAATTCCATACAAAGGATTGTTTTTTAAAAAATCAGAATTTTGTGAATTTGTTCCAAAAATTAGATACCGTTTAAAATTGTTTTCAGCAAAAAAGTTAGAATCAATTTGAATAATACCTGAATCAAATTCAATTTGTTTTGGCATACTTTCTTCAAAAACCATATCTCCAGGAATAAATGCATAAGAATTTGTCGCCGCAGTTAATAGCAGTATTATCGAAAAGAAAATCGCCACTTTGGACATCAATAAATTTTCTTTGGTAGTATTATTATAACTGTCTTCTTCGTGCAAGAATTGTAATTTGTAAGGCTACAATAAGTCCAATAGATGCAATAATTGGCAACATTAATGCATTGAGTTGAGAGGAAGCTTCACTAATGAATTTTACAGAATCAGATATGGTTCCAATATTTTCATCAATTTGACTACTTGCATACTCTAGAGTAGTATCAAATCCTTTAATTTCAGATTTTAGATTATCAAGCTCATTTGAGGTCTCATCTAGAATTGAGTTTAGTTTAATTATTTGATTAGAAATTCCTCCAAGGTCTTGACTTAGAACATTTGTTGCAGCAGAGCCATGAGATGTTGTTCCTTGACTAAAAGCAACAACATGAAAGACATGTGTTCCTTCTTCTTTTGCAGTATAATCAACAAAGTACAATCCTTGGTGTAATACATTAAATGCATTAGCCAAAGAAATAGAACGACCAGATGGTAAATGGACATGAGTTGTTTTCAGTAACTCAGTAGGATCATTTCCAATTAAGAGACCATCACTAGTTGTTTGTACAAAAACTCGAAATGATTGATTTATCGCAGCAGTTTCAGGTGCAAAGACCAAAGTATTCACAAATCTTTCCACAGTTACATCAAGTAGTTCAGTTGTAGATGAGAACTTTACATCAATTTTTTTAGAAGCTCCATTTTGTTCAGTACTAATTACCTCAACTGTGTATGTTCCATATGGAAAATTTGTTGAGGGTTCTGGCCAAATTAACAGACCATAATTAAAAGAACCATCGAGTTCAGTAGTAATTTGATCAAATTTTGCAATTGTTTCATCAGGAGCAAAAAGTCGTATAATCAAATTTTCTTCAGATAATCCAGTTCCATAAATTTGTAGATTATGTTCAGGAGAGTAAACCTTACTGTTAGTGGATAACTCAAGTTCTGAAAATGAATTAGGAGTATTTACAAGTAGAAGAACTACCAATGCAGAAAATAAAATTTGAAATTTCATTTTAATTAATTGTTAATAGTCTACTAGATATTACTTCTGGAAAAATTGTCTATAACTATTGTTAAGTGGGATTCAAAAAAAGAAAAAAAGGAAAGTTTGAACTAGTTTTAGTTTACGTTGACAGTTATACTAACTGGTGGTGATAGCGCAGTTGGATTATCAACAGACTCCCAAACAAATACAGTAGCAGTATATGCTCCTGCTCCACTTGGTGTCCATGATACAGCTGGGCTGAATGATTGACCACTTGAAAGTGAACCTGTAATCCAGTCTAATTTGACTGTAACACCGTCACTATCCTGAACCTGTAACAAGTATGCAAATACTTGCTCTCTATCCTGACCATTTGCTAAGTCAGCAGTGAATTGTACCTGTTGGTCAACGGAAACAGAATCTAAGCTGTTACCGAATGCATCAACGGTTCTCAAGTTAGCAGCTGGTGCTCTCTCGAGAGGTGGTACTACAGTGCCGATTAGTGTAGTGGCAGTAATATCAAGTTCATCTGCAGTTGTGTACGGATCTGGTAGTGTATTGTCCTCATATTCTGCGGTGACAGTGTCACCTTCTGCGACTCTGAGTCTGTGACCAGATGATTCATCGGTAGTTGTGAAGAACACAGTACCTTCGAATATTCCGGTTGCCTCATTAGTCTCAGTTACAGTAAGGTCAATACCTCCGGCGTCGGAGTCAGACCACACGTCGACCTCGAAGTTGTCGACTGCTTCTGGATTAAAGTTCATATCTGGATCAATTACTCTTACAACACCTGTTCCGCTAGCTGGGTAACTTGCTTCTAACCATTGAGTTTCACCTATATTCCATCTGATAAGTGCTGAACCGACTACAGTTTCATCCTCTGAGAATTCAAAGGATACTGTAAGTCCGTCATCATCATCTGTTGGTAATAGTCCATCTGTTGGACCACCATTATCAGTGGATATAAGACCTGATGCGTCACTACCAGTACCATCGCCATCTGCATCCTGTGTTGTAAATCCAGTAAGGATTACTTCACCGGTGAAGATGCCTGTGTCGGTTCCAGTTTCAACGAGTTTATAATTGTCAAGATCGAATCCTCTAGTTGAGACCTTTATTGGGTCTGCAGCTTCGTTTCCGATTTCGTCAATTAGATCACCGTCAAAGTTGTGATCTGGAGCGACAATAGTAATGTAGACTTTATCAGTCCATGTGTAAACTTTTTGGTCAAGCTCAACAGTTGCACCGAAGTTTGAAGTAAAGAGTGTAATGTTTACATCTTCATCTTCATCACCTACATAGTCAGATCCGGATGGACCCCAATCAGTATACTCTAATATGATTTCTTCACCTCTTTCAAGGGTATCAGAGTTTAACTCTTGAGGAATCTCGATAACAATCTGGAAGATACCAGTACTGTCACCTGTTTCTCTAAAGTCTGTTGGTTCTGGATCAAAGGCTACTGCTGCACCGGTCACACCAAGGTTGCCCATAGTAGTGGTTGCTGCATCAGAGTCCCATTCGATCAAGTCCAAGTCATAGGTCTCAGCACCATCATTGTCAAGATCAAAGTCTGGCTCAATGAGTGTTAAGATCATGTCGGAACCGATAATGTAAACTGATTTGTCGGATTGCAATACACCGTTTCTTAGGTCAAATGTAGCAGAGTCAGTAACAGTATTTTGGTCACCTGAAGCATCAGCAGGATCAGTGTATTCTACTTGGAGAATATCTCCTTGTAAGATACAGTAATCTTGACCTGATGCTGAGGCGGCGTCAAATCTTGCTGACTCGTTATTATCTGCAGCAGTAGTGCCATCTAGTGGTGTATATTTTGAACCACTTGGGCATGTTGCTGATGCTGGACCGTCAGTGTATCTGATAGATAGATCTAATTCGTAAATACCTGAACTTGGGTCAATTTCATCAATTGGACCAAGTTGTCTTGTAGCGGTTGGAGCATCATCACCGACGTCAAGTAAGCCGTCGAGTGCTGTTGGACCACCTGCATAACCTAGTACGACCTCATCAGAACCTCTGATAACAGAGATCTTGATAGGACCTACAGCATCACCTGTAGTACCTGTAGTGAGGGTATTAGTGGTATTTGCGGCTATGAAATCTACACCAGCTGGGTTAATGTCAAAGTCAGGATCATTCACTCTTACGTGAATAGTTAGATCTCCACCAACAAGGGTTTCTCCTGCAGTATCGTCTAAGACGGTAAGTGCATCACCTAATCCAGTTGCGTGAACTGGGAATAAGGATCTGCCTGCTGGAGCTTCAGAAGAATTGGCAGTAAAGTCACCAGAGCCACCAAATGGTACTGGATAAACTGTTCTATCAAGACTTACTGAGCCTGTGTTAGCGCGTACGCCTGCAGAGTCACCAACTTCTATAATTTCACCAGATGCATCTCTATAGTCAACATAGTTGACTTCAATGTCGAGTCCGGTGGTGGTTTCTGGTACACCTGTTGTGCCTATAGCACCATCAGGTCTACACCAATCTGCTTGGATTAAGAAGCTGCCTTCAAATACACCTGTTGATGCACCCGTTTCTTTTAATGTGAATTGGGTAGCTGCGAGACCATCAAAGCCTCCAGGATCACAAGGATCTTCATTTGTCCATTTAGCGTCGTCAAATGTAACATCAAGTAGTCTACCTTGAGAACCAAATGATAAGGTCTCCAAGTTAGTTCCACTAACTGGTGTTACTGAGCCGTCACCAACGTCAACTCCTACTTGGTCGTTATCTACATCATCACTACCTGTGGTATCGTCGACACCAAGGTTGACAACAGTGTAAATATCGTTAAGATCAGAGTCTACGTTAAGATCTACGTCTTCTAGAGTAATAATTACAGTGTCAGCTATCTTGTATGAATCTTGATTCAGTGATACAACACCAGAATGACTTGGAGCTGCTTCTCTATCAGAGACAGTTGTAAGTTCACCTTCTTGATCTACATCAAGATATGAAACTTGAGGTGCATCTTCATCAGTGAGATCCTCAATTACAATGAATGATGGATCATCAGCGATTGGAGTGATATTTAAGTAGGTACTCTCATCGAAGATGTTTAGTTGGTTCACCATGACATACTCAAGGGATCCGATAAAGATACCTGTGTTGTCACCTGTTTCTTCAACTTCAATTCTGATGATTTGGTTTGCAATCCTTTCGGATGCTTGCACACCATCATCACTAAAGCCGAATGAGAAGAAGTCTACTACAATTGGATTAGCAGCTAAACCGTTACCATTGATAGTGGTATTACCACTTGTAACAATAGCGATACCAATTGAATTGGTAGCTGTGGTTGTAGATGTACCTTCTGTAGCACCATTGAATATGGCATCATTGACTGTTGTGTTTAAGCCTGTGAGGCTTTGTGCAGCAACATTGTTAACAAGTCCAAGAACACCTACGGTTGATGCTGTAACATTTGTACCAGCGGCGTTAATAATACCGTCAGTACCAGATGTATTCAACAAGTAAACATCATAAGTGTTGGTTGTGGATAGACTGTTAAGATCTACATTCAAGAAGTTGTGTCCAGTGAAGAATGCACCAGTTTCATCAGTGATTGTAGATGTCAAATCTGAGAATGTTGTACCTAAGTCAATGATCAATCCACTAGCAAAGTTAGTTGTGTTAAGATCAGTAGCAGTAGTGTTTGTAATGATTGCTCTTTCACTGAATGAATCAACGGCTGCTGTTGCAGTAACGTTTCTGTGACCATTACTAGCAAAAGTGTTCAAATCACCAGCGTTAGAAGAACCGGTTAAGGTAATTCCTGGCCATCCAACATACAATACTTGTGGAGTTGAAGTGCCTTCACCCAAAGTAAATGGATCACCAGTTTCTAATGCTGGGATTATTGTTATATCTGGATTAGATACAACAAGATCTTCATCTACTCTACTGTTTTTGTTTTGATCTGCATCAACAACTTCAACGGGGATTTCTTCACCAGAATTCCATTCATCATCGATTGGTTGAATTTCAACCGATCCATATGAGTAATCTGTATTGATAGATACTGGACTTGCGTTATAATCTATAGTTGCAGAGGTACCTTGTAAAGCACCATCAGTAATTATGAGTATAGAAGTATCAGTACTATCGTCAAAGGTGCGGAATTCACCCGTATTTGGTTCGTATTCAGTAATTGTAACTGGTTGTGTGTTACGAGCTAAACCATTATCTGCTATACCACCAACGATACAAGTTTCTGCTGCTTGAGCATCAGAACAAGTAATCACAGTGTCCTGGTTGTCTTGAAGTGTCAAGACAGGAGTAGATACTGATTGTGCATTAGTATCTATAATCAAGACAGCATTATCTCGGATCATCATAGTTGATAATACAGGAGAGATATCGATGATACCACCTGTAATACCTGCACCTTGAATACCACCACTTTCATCAAATACTTGATAATTTGTGGATGCTCCATCATTATCTCCTGCGGCTGTGTCAGCTGCAAGATAAGTAGAGTTGGTACCAAATGTCCAAGAGTCTTCGTCAGTAGGGTCAATATTCAACCATGTATCCCAAATGATAGCGTGAACTGCAGCACCTTGAGGATAGACTTCTCTATCGATGTCTACTCTAGTTACTGCGTTCTCTTCATCGTCTAGCAGTTGATCAACTGTATCAAAGGTAAGTGTAACCGATTGAGGATCACCACCTTTGTCATACAGTACTTTAACTGGACCAGTTGGATTTAGGTCATATAGTTGAATGAAAGGCCAGAAATTTACATCTCTAAGATCAATTTGACCTATGTCAGTTGCAAAGAATGTATTAATATCCTCTGCTTCTCTGACGACATTTTCATGCAGTGTACCATTAGCTGCTGTACCACTGAATGCAGTACAGTCTGCTACTGGTGTTGTATCTTGAGCTGCGGTACCATTTACGCCTCCTGTTGCATTTGTTGCAACAGCTATTGCAACAGTTTGAGAAAATAATGCTGTATTATCATCTGAAAATATTGTGGAAGTTTTTCCACAAAATGTACCGAAGTCAAGTCCGGCAAGAGCGCCGGCTGTAGTAACACCTTCTGTTGTGGCGTCTGCAATATATGCCTGAGTTGCGTCTGCAAAGTAAGCATACCATTTACCATCTGTGCTTTGAACCATTCTAAGTTCATTGCCTCCAACGGTAACGGTTGGTTCACCTTTTGATTCATCTGTATCAATAAGAGCTGGATCAGTGACAATAACCTCAATTACTTGAGGTCCTGACATGAAATCCTGAAACCTTGAGCTTTCTGCGGAGACAAATAGGTCGGGGTTGGCTGCATGTGCGGCTGGCATAAAGCCAGGAAATGCAAAGGTCATACCACCAGCGACCATAATTGTCATTAATGTAAGACTAGTTATTTTTCGTCCTAATTCGTTATTCATGTTATTGATAATTTTCTTTAAAATTTGTATTTAAGCCTAATGGACGATTTGTCCACAATTTGAGAAAATATTGTGATTTTTGTAAGAAATTCCAGGTTTTTATAAAAATATTATAAAATATGGTTATAAAAATCATATTTTACCGCCTTATCTATTGTTTGATCTTTAAATTTTTCATATTTTTCATATAATTTATGAAATTTTTACAGCCTATTTTACGCCTTGATCTCTTTACCGAGGAGACTTTTGTATAATGCTATTGCATCAGCCTCATCTTTTGAGCCTACCACAACAGCAGATCCCTTTTTCATAAAACTAACAGAGAGATCATTTGTTTTCATGGATAATCCCAGAGTACCTTGATTCTCAACTATGAATCCCTTTTCTTTTGCAATTGTAATGACACCATTTACATTAAGATCAAATGTTTCAGTTGGAGTAATCGAATAAGTTCGCTTGCCACGATTTCGTCCACATAATTCTTCTAGAATTAATTCTTCTTTTGGTACAACTTCAAGTTTACCTGTTCCACAAATTGGACATTCATCAGCTCTGAATGTTCTTGTACTGTTAAAGTCAAGATTTTCTAAATCAATGTGTAAAATTCTTTCAGACAGACTAGGTTTTTTTCCAATAATAATTTTTACAGCTTCTGCAACTTCAATTCCTCCAACAATTGAAAGTATTGATGGATGTACTCCTTCAATACTACATGTTGGCATTGTGTCTTCATCTAATTCAGGAAACATACAAAAGTAACATGCACTTTGTTTTGGTAAAACTGTAAATGCTTGTCCTGAAACTCCAACTGCAGCTCCTGTTACAAATGGAATATTAAATTGAACACATGCTTTGTTTAATGCATATCTAGCATTGACACTATCAAGTGCATCAATTACAACATCACATCCTTCAATAACTTCAAGTGCAGTGTAATCATTTACAGAAACTGCTAGTGCTTCTATTGTACAATCGGGATTTAGTTTCTGCAATTTTTTTGCAGCAATTTCTACTTTTATTTGACCAACATCATCTTCATCAAACATTGTCTGTCTATGTAAATTAGATAATTCAATTACATCTCTATCAACAATACGTAAAGTTCCAACACCCATTGCGGCAAGTCTTGATGTTATTGGATTTCCTAAACCTCCAGTTCCAACAACACAAACTTTGGAATTTTTTAATTTTAATTGTCCTTGATAGCCAATCTCTTCAAGCATTACTTGTCGTGAAAATCTATCAAGTTCTTTAGAAGATAATTCTTCGGAACCACCAGCTACTGCAGGTAAAATGTAAATTTCATCTCCATCTTTGAGAACAGTTTCCATACCATCTGAAAATTTTGCATTTTTTCCATTAATGTAGATATTAATTAATGAGCGTGGTTTTCCATCATTTTCTAAAACTCTTCTCTTAAAATCATCACCCATTGATTCAGAGATTTTTGCAAATGCATTAGTTAATGAATCAGCTGAAATCTCAGTCTTTTTTTCTCCTCCGCCTTGATTTAGAACAGAAGGTATTGTGAATGTGATATTTGCCATTAATTTACTACCGCTGAGATTTCTTTTACATCTGCTTTCATTACTGTAGGTTTTTCTAAAACTTCCATGATTGATTCTGTTGCTTTTAGACCATTTCCTGTTACATAACATACCACTTTATCACTTGCATCAATCTTTCCTTGCTCTACCATTTTTTGAAGAACAGCAACTGAGACTCCACCTGCAGGTTCTGTAAATATTCCCTCAGTCTTTGCAAGAAGTAAAATTGCATCAAGAATTTCTTTGTTGTTTGTTTCTTCTGCAAATCCATTGTACTGTTGTAAACGTTTCAATACATATCTACCATCACCAGGATCACCAATTGCTAAACTTTTTGCAACAGTATCAGGATACTCAACTGGAATTACTTCATTACTATTTTTTTTAAATGCATCAACAATAGGAGCACAACCATGTGGTTGTGCCGCAATCATATGCATATTAGAAACATCACCAAGCAATGAAACACTTTGTAATTCTTCAAATCCTTTACAAATTGCATTAAGCATTGCACCACTTCCAACAGGTACGATTAGTTGATCAGGTACTTGCCAATCAAGTTGTTCTGCAACTTCAAACGCTAAAGTTTTTGAACCTTCTACATAATGAGAACGCATGTTAATATTTACAATTCCAATTCCTTTGGAATCACCAATTTGTGCAGCAATTCTGTTTGCATCATCATATGTTCCATCTACTGCAATGTAATTTGCACCATATGATAATGCCTGTGCAATCTTTGCCATTTCAATATCACTTGGAGCAAAGATATGACATGGAAATCCACCTTTTGCTGCATGTGCTGCAGTAGCTGATGCCAGATTACCAGTGGATGCACAACCAACAGCTGACAATCCAAATTCTTTTGCTTTTGATACTGCAACACCTGCAGGTCTGTCTTTAAATGAAAATGTAGGATTTACAGAATCATTTTTGATGTAAAGATTTTTCAAGCCTAGTTTTTCTCCTAACTTGTTTGCTTTTGTTAATGGAGTCATTCCAGCATCAATACTTACAATGTTTGATTTGTTCTCTATTGGTAATAGTTCAAAATATCGCCAATATGTCTGCTCACGGTTAGAAAATGTATCTTTTGTAATTGTTGGAAAATTATACTTTACATCAAGGGGCCCAAAGCAGTCATCACAAATATACTTGAAAGTAGACTCGTATTCTTTTTTACATTCCCTACATTGCAGTAATGTTCTAGCCAAGATTAATTCTTCCTTTGATAATATACATAAAAAATCCTAATATTAAGTTAAGTAATACTTAATTTTAATGTGTAGAAAATATAGTAGAAAATCATCTCAGATATGAAATAACGAATACAAAAAATGAAGATGTTGAGAAAAATCAACTAAAAATCAAATTTTGATAGATTTCTATTATCATCAGTAAGGTTTTTAGTGATTTTTAAAAAAACATTGTTGTGAGAGTCAATAAAGTTGCAATTGCAATTGGAATAATAATTGTAATTGTAGGGATTATTGCAACAAGTAATCAAAAAGATAATAGAATGAAAATCATTGAAGAAGATGCACTAGATAGAGAATTAACACCAGAGGAAGAGATTGCATTAAAAATTCAAGAAAAGTATGACGCAATTGAAAAAGCAAATTTAGAATTTAAATATTCACCAAAACCAGCCGAATGGATAACTTCAGGACCATTTCAAATTGATCGTAGTGAATATGTGTTAGGAGAAAAGATTTTTGGAAGAGTTGGAGAATTAGGTCCTGAAGAAAAAGGACAAATTGCTTTTCTTAACCCACTAAATAGTACACATTATTCAATTTATCGTACTATCCCATTTGATGGTAGCATTAAATCAACATTCAATTTTTATTTTCCACCGGTACTTTCAAAAGTTGGTGAACATTGTACTGTAGATGATTTAATTGGAGATTGGAGAGTTGTATTTAGAGGAACAGATTATCCAAATTTAGAATTTAAAATAACTGAAAATATTCTTCCAGGAAAGGAAGATGATTATGAGCCTATATGTTAGCTTATTTTTCTAAATTGTTATGAAAACAAACTTTCTCACCTAGATGACAAGCTGGTCCAGAGGGTTCAACAAGATAAATAATTGCATCAAAATCACAGTCAACTAAAATTTCTTTAATTTTTTGAGTGTTTCCTGACTCTTCACCTTTCATCCAAAGTTTATTTCTTGAACGACTCCAAAACCAAGAGTTTCCAGTTTTTTTTGCAAGCTCCAAAGATTCTTTGTTTGTATAAGCTAAAGTTAGAACATCTTTTGTGTTTGCATCTTGAACTATTACTGGAACTAGGCCACCACTTTTCTCAAAATCTATATCATCAATTGTTTTTTGCATATTTTAAAATTAAAAACAGGTCTTATAACCTTACAGGAATTTCTTTTTCTTTGAGATATGTTTTGACTCCTTTTACACCATGAATTTCATAGTGAAAAATTGAAGCAGCCAAAGCAGCATCAACATTAGATTCTTTAAACACATTAACCATATCACTTGGTTTTCCACAACCACCAGAAGCAATTACAGGAACAGATACAGAGTCAACAATTGACTTTGTGAGTAAAATATCATATCCGTCTTTAGTACCATCTTTATCAATACTAGTTAGAAGAATTTCTCCAGCCCCAAGACGTTCTGCTTTTTGTGCCCATTGAATGGCATCAATTCCAGTTTCTTGTTTGCCACCATAAATGAAAATCTCAAACCAGAATTTTTCATCATTTTCTGAAAAGATAGTCACATCATCTTTAGTGTCATAGTTTCTTTTGGTATCAATTGCAACTACAATACATTGACGTCCAAATAATTCCATCAATTTAGTGATCACTTTTGGGTTTTTTACAGCTCCTGTATTGATTCCAACTTTGTCAGCTCCATTAAGAAGAATATTTCTTGCATCTTCTAATGATTTTACACCACCACCTACAGTAAATGGAATATCAATTACTGATGCAACTTTTTGTACTAAATCTTTGATTGTTTCTCTTTGTTCATCTGATGCAGTGATATCTAAAAAAACAAGCTCGTCGGCTCCTTCATTACTGTATTTTTTAGCCAACTCAACAGGATCACCTGCGTCTTTAATTGATTCAAAATGTAATCCTTTAACAACTCTACCATTTTTGACATCCAGACAAGGGATAATTCTTTTAGTTAAAGTCATGATAATTTTTTTGCTTCCTCAATTGAAATTTTATTCTCATATAGTGCTTTTCCAAGAATTACTCCAAATGCATTCTTTTCTTTAACATCTTTAATATCAACAATATTTGAAATACCACCACTAGCAATAACATTAGTTTTGTTCAAGTTACAAGACTGTTCTAAAAATTCCAAGTCAGGACCATCCATAGTACCATCACGACTTACATTTGTTAGTAAAAATTCAGTAAATCCCATATCAAGAAATTCTTTGATAGAATCAATTAATTTAATTCCAGTTCTATCTTGCCAACCATTGATTACTATTTCACCATCAATATGATCAACTGAAATTACAATTTTTTCAGATCCTAAAGATAAAAGCAATTTTTTAAGAAGTTCTTTATCTTTAAAGGCCAAAGTTCCAATTACTACTCTATTTGAGATTTTAGCAACATCTAGAATTAATGATTCATCTCTTAGACCTCCAGCAACTTCAACAGGGATAGATATTTTCTCGAGTATCTTTTTGATAATTGAAATGTTTGTACCTATTCCTAAAGTTGCATCCAAATCCACAATATGTAACATATCAGCACCGTTTGCTTCCCATTTTTTTGCAATTTCAACAGGATTATTACTATACACTGTTTTCTGTTTTGGATCACCTTTGTAAAGTCGAACCACTTGTCCATTCATTAGATCAATTGCAGGAATAATTTTCATTTTTTACACACATCAAGAAAATTCTTTATCATGATTTGTCCCACAGATCCAGATTTTTCTGGGTGAAATTGAGTTCCAAAAAAGTTATCTTTCTCAACTACTGCTGGAACTTTAAGACCGTAATCTGATTCTGCAGTAATTACATCATTAGAATTTGGTTTAACTCTGTATGAGTGAACAAAATAAACCCAAGAACCATTTTCAACTCCTTCTAAAAGTTTACTTGGTTTTTTTATTTCTAAATCATTCCATCCCATATGAGGTACTTTCATGGAAGACGGAAGAACAATCACATCACCATCAATTATTCCCAAGCCTTTTTCTTTTCCCTCTTCACTTTTTTCAAAAAACATCTCCATTCCAAGACAAATTCCAAGAACAGGAGTAACGTTATTAACAAAATCTATAAATCCAGTTTTTGAGTATTTTGTTATGCTTTTGATGGCAGGATCAAAGTTTCCTACACCAGGAAGTAACAAACCAGAATATTCATTAGATTTATCAAAATCAGTTATCACATCAACTGAAGCTCCTGCTTTTTCAAGAGAATTCTTAAGGCTGAAAATATTTCCAGCTCCATAATCAAAAATTGCAACACTAACCATTACATTGAACCTTTTGTACTTGGAATTCCTTTTTGTTTTTTATCTATCATAGATGCATTTCTAAATGCAACAGCAAGTGACTTTATTGCAGATTCTACTTTGTGATGATCATTATCTCCATATTTTACAGTAAGGTGTACACAACAATTCAGATTTTGTAGCAGCGATTGGAAAAAGTGTTCAAGATCTTCTTTGAAGATGTCTTCAATTTTACTTCGTTTAATTGATAAAGTTAACTTCCAAAATGGACGTTTCACTAAGTCAATTGAAGCTTCAGCAAGAGACTCATCCATTGGAACAGATGCATAGCTAAATCTGGTAATTCCATTTCTAGAGCTTAATGCTTTATCTATTGCTTGTCCTATAGTAATTGCAGTATCTTCAACAAGATGGTGTTCAATTCCATCATTTAATTTTGCATCAACTTTTAGATCCATCATACCATGTTTACCAAAAGATACAATCAAGTGATCAAGAAAATTGATGCTAGTTTTTATGCTTGTTTTTCCAGATCCGTCTATGTTGACAGATACTTGAATGCTAGTTTCTTTGGTACTTCGTTTGATTGATGCCTTTCGTGGTTTCATATTTATCACAGGTTATGGAATATGCTTTATTCTAAATTTAATACCTTTGGAAGTAGATTGATAGAATTTAATACTAGAATAGCGTCATTACGCTGAAATAATTCAAGTTTTTCTTGAGGATTCTTACTTGTGCCAATAATTCCGCAAAAAGTAGTTTTACTTCCCAAGTTAGTGGCCTTTTTTGCCATGATAAAATCTTCCATAGAATCTCCAACAAATAGAGTTGAGACACTATTCATTCCTTTAATTGCATCTAAAAGTGATTGAGGATTAGGTTTTGCAAGTTCTCTTGATTCATCTTCAAGAAATGTAGAATTTTTCAAGTTAAATTTCTCCAACAATGTCTTTAATGAATAACTTACAGATTCTTTTCCTCTTCCGGTTACTATTGCAATTTTTGAATTAAATTTTTTTGATAGTTTTTCAATTAATGAATTATTTAAAATTACATCATCTTGTTCAATTAAACCTGATTCAGAAAATTTTGAAGTGTTGCTAAATAACTTTTGATATAATTTAGGTCCATAAAAAAGTTGATCAAATATTTGATACAGAAGATTGTCACGATGCATACCAGGATAAGATAGTTGTTTTTTAATATCAGAAATATCAACTTGATTGTCTAGATATTTTTCTACAGAGGGAATACCACTAGAATCAGTATTTTTTATCACATCAAAGATAAAACTTGTTTGATTTTTTTTTAATTTTTTTGCAGCAACTAAAGAAATTATTGCAGCATATGTAAGATCAACTTCGTCATTAAATCCACCTGTTGATTTGAATCCATCAATTATTTTATAATCCACAGTTATTGTATCATTGATTTTTGCAAAATTTTCCAACACATATTGAGTTGTTTTAATTATTGCTTGATCATAGGATTTTGTAATATCAATTAAAACATCATCACAATCGAAAATTATTGTATCAATTTCATTTAGAACATCAATACCAAAATCATCAATATAGATTCCTTCAGATTTTTTTGTTAAAGTCATTCCAATAAATCTCGAATAGCTAGTAAAAATTTTGAATTCATTTCTTTTGTTCCAATTGTCATTCTAAGACATCCTTCATGATTTCCTATTTTCCCTAATTTTCTAATTGAAATCCCTTGCTCAGCAAGTGCTGAATAAACTCGTTTGTAGATTCCCTTAGCATCAAATAGCACAAAATTAGCCTTGGAATCAAAGACTTCAAAGGTATCATATTTCTGCAAAGTCTCAACAATTCTTTTTCTTTCAATTTTGATGTTAGCCACGGCATCTTTCATAAGATTTGATTTGTCTAAAGCTAAAATTCCCGATTCAATAGTAATAGTGCTTAGAGGATATGGATACTGTAGAATATTCATAAAGGTATTAGTGAATTTTTTATTTGCAATAAAATATCCTAGTCTAAGTCCAGCCAAGCCAAATGATTTTGAAAGAGTTTGTACGACAATCAGATTTTTTTGAGTTTTCACCAAACTTGATAGAGAATAATCACCAAATTCACCATAAGCCTCATCAATTATCACAAGGCCACTAAAAGATTTGATGAATTTTTGTAATTCATTTTTTGAAAATTGAAATCCTGTAGGATTATTTGGAGAATCAAGATATAATATATCTGCATTTTTAGATTGTTTGACAAAATCTTTGATATCCAATTTCATATTATTTGAAAATGAAATTGTAATCAAAGGAATTGAATATAATTTACATCGTTCTTCAAAAAAACCAAAAGTGGGATTAGAAGTAAGAACTTTGGTTTGTTTTGATGCAAAATTAGATAGTATTAAATCTAAAATTTGATCAGAGCCATTACCAACACCAATCATTGATGAAGGCATTTTAACAAATTCAGATATTCTCTGGATTAAATGTTCTACACCACCAAGTGGGTATTCTCTTACGTCAGAATTTTTTCTTGCTGAGGATATAATGTCATTTTGAAATTGTTTTGAGATTACATAGTTTTCATTGGAATCAAACTTTAGTGCATTCTGATTAAGATCAGGTTTTTGATAACCCCCAATGGAAGAAAGTTTCTTTGTTTTTTCTTCAAACCAATTTTTTTTCATTTTAATCTACCCCTAACTGCTTCATAGTGATTAGGAAGTCCTTCAGCTTTTGTTAAAACGTCAAGGTATTTTGAAATTTTGGATAATGAAGATTTGGATGAGATAACTTGGGTATTTACCTTGATAAAATCTAAAACTGAAAGTGAACCTCGAATTTTTCCAAATCCACTAGTAGGAAGAATGTGATTTGAGCCTAAAACGTAATCACTAGCAGATGATGGGGTATAGTTTCCAAGCAAAATCAATCCAGGGGTAGTAATTTTTGAGGAAAAAGATTCAGGATTTTTTGTCATTATTTGTAGGTGTTCAGGTGCTAAGATATTTGCAAGTTTTATCATGTCAGATTTAGTTTTGCAAATTGCAATAAATCCATTATTTTTTAGACTAGATTTTACTAAATTATTTCTTTGAATTTTAGGTATTAATTCAGAAATAATACTACTAACAGATTTTGCAAGTTTTGCAGAAGTTGTAATCAAATAACAAAAAGTATCACTGCTGTGTTCTGCTTGAGAAACAAGATCTAACGCAACAAATTTTGGATTAGTTGAATTATCTGCAACAATTCCTAATTCAGTAGGACCTGCAAGCATATCAATTCCAGTCTGATCACTTAACAAAGATTTTGCAGTAGTAACAAATGTACCTCCAGGGCCAACAATTTTATCAACTTTGGTGATGGTTTTAGTGCCATATGATAACGCTGCAATTGACTGTGCACCACCTGTTTTGTAAATTTCATTAGCACCACAAATATTTGCAGCAACAATTGTTAATGGGTAAATTTTTCCATCTGAATTTGGAGGAGATACAACTACAATTCTTTTAACACCTGCAACTTTAGCTGGAACTACAGACATTATTACAGAACTTGGATATTTTGCTAATCCACCAGGTATGTAACATCCAACACTTTCAATTGGAACAAATTTTTTAGAAATTTTAATTCCATTATTGTTAATGGTTTTATTTTTTAAAAGGGATTTAATTATAGATTCTGTTTTTTCAAGTCTAGCTTTCACTAACCGTAATGCAATAATTTCAGTTTTAGAGACTTGAGAATATGCATTTTTTATTTCTGTTTGAGATAAACGTAATGAAGAGATATTTGCACCGCTGAATTTTTTTTCATATTTTTGGATTGCCTCATCGCCATTTTTTTTGATATTTTTGAGAATTGATTCAACTATGCTTTTGTTTTTTTGAGGCTGTTTTGGAAGAATTTTAGCTGCAAATTTTTCAACATTAGTTACTTTGATAATTTGTATCAATTTTCTTCGTCACGTTTAACCTCCTCAAGATCTAGTATTTGGCTGGGTTCATGAACTACAAGACCTTGAGCAATCTTCCTTAGTTTTGGAATAAGTTTGTAGAATTCATCTTTTTTGATGATTGTGTTTATTCCATACCATCCTTTCTCACTAAGTGGACTAATAGTTGGTTTTTTGAGAGATGGCATCTGTGTTAAAAGTTTTTTTAGGTTTTTCTCTTCTACATTTAGGTAAATGTGTAGGTATTTTCTGCCATAAACAGCTCCTCGCATAAGAGTTACAATATCAAATATCTTTTCACGTTTTTTTGGATCCTTTAGTGATTTCTTGTTTACAATCAAGTGTGCAGTAGATGTAAGCACTTCATCAACAATTTTTAATTTATTTTGTTTTAGAGTTGTGCCAGTTTCAGTAACATCCATTATTGCATCTACATCCTCAGGAGGTTTTGCCTCAGTTGCACCAAATGATAAGTGAATTTGGACATTTTTGTTAGTTCCTAGTCGAACCCACGGAGTTACAATTAGAGGATCTTTTGAGCCATAATATTTTTTGTAAGACTTTGATTGTTTTAGAAATTTGGATGCAGTAGTAAGATATTCTGAAGATATACGAAGTGTTTTTTTCTTTTTTCCATAATCTGCAATCATTTCATCAAGATTTTTGTAACGATATTTATCTGGAAAAGCTATCACTAGTCTAATTTTACCATACTCTAAATCTAAAATGGGTTCAACATCAGAATTTGTTTCACCTACCCAATCTTTACCAGTGATACCTACATCATACAATCCTTCTGCAACCAAAGTTGGAATCTCTTGAGGACGAAGCATCTTGACAATAATATTTGGATCATCAAGGTAAACTCGATAAGTTCTACTTTTTCGGGTAACTTTGGTCCAAGATTTTTCTAATAGTTTAAAAGTAGCATCTTCCAAACTTCCTTTAGGAATAGCAAATCGTACTTGAGACATTTATGGATACCAAAGAGTACTGTAAAAGCCTCATTTAACTTTAAAATTTCTAGCGTGAAGTTTACAAAAATCCTAACAATAAGTGTGATAATGATTGGAGTTGTAATCTCCATGTCCTATTTTACATCTGAACCAAATTTAATAAAAGATGTAGAAAAAAATCAAAATAATGAAAAAACGGAATATTATGAATTAGACGGCACGTTGTTCAAAATTTTAGTAGATCCAGATGATGTTGTGTTAATCAATGGAAAAACAGTGCCATTAAAGGCTACATTTGAATTAAAAGAAGAAATCAGACAAACATATAATGAAATTGGTGTCTTTGATGAGGAGAAAAAACCACTCTTTATCATTCCAACATTTACTGCAAGTGCATATTCAAAAAATGGATTTTATGATTTTTACAATAAAAATTGTAATGAACAATGTTTAACAACAGAAATTGTTTCAAGAGATAGATTAGATTACAATTCTAGTGCTAATTCTGTACAAATTTTAAAATTATTAGGATATGATTCAATAACAGATTTAGAATTACATAAAAATCCAAATATTTTGAACAATTATGATAAAATCATAGTAATGCATAATGAGTATATTTCAAAAACTATGTTTGATGCAATTACATCTCACACTAAAGTAATTTTTTTATATCCTAATTCACTGTATGGAGAAATTAAAATTGATTCAATGAAAAATGAAATCACGTTAATTCGTGGACATGGTTATCCCAATTCAGATATTATAAATGGATTTAATTGGGAAAATGAAAATACACATCCATATGAATTTGATAATAAATGTGAAAATTGGGAATTTTATCCCATTTCAAATGGTTTTATGTTAAATTGTTATCCAGAACATGTAATTTGGAAAGATAAATCATTGTTAAAATTTTTGAAAGACTTGTAATTAATCAAAATTTTGTAGAATTCATCTTTTTTGATGATTGTGTTTATTCCATACCATCCTTTCTCAAAGTGGACTAATAGTTGGTTTTTTGAGAGATGGCATCTGTGTTAAAAGTTTTTTTAGGTTTTTCTCTTCTACATTTAGGTAAATGTGTAGGTATTTTCTGCCATAAACAGCCTCCTCGCATAAGAGTTACAATATCAAATATCTTTTCACGTTTTTTTGGATCCTTTAGTGATTTCTTGTTTACAATCAAAGCAAATCTAATTTGTGACACTTAATCTTCTCTAGAAACTAGCATATAATAGCCTCATTTATTTTAAAAGCAAAATAGAGATGAAAAAGAAGATCCTCTCTTTGTGTGTGTTATCAACAGTCATAATTATTTCATTAATAGGTTATTCAGGAGAAAATTTTTCTGATCTAAAAAAAGAAAACAGCAGTCAAAAAAATATCATATTTAATTTAGATTATAATCCTGGAGGTATTCGTAAAAATCTCGATGATGTATCAGAGATTTTTTTACAATATTCATACGAAGAGGATCAAAAGATAGATGGAAGTTATAGATATTCATGGTTTGAGGCAAAAACAGAAGCACTATCAATTATCAATGAACTAAAAAATGAATCTGAAAAAACAGTAGTAGTACTTCCAGTTTTTACACACACATCTTATTCTCCATTTGGATTTTATGATTACTTTAACCAAATATGTACTGAAAAATGTTTACAGATAAAAATTGAAAGAGGTAAACTAACACCATTAGGTAATGCTGGAAAAAATGCAATTCAGATTTTACATGCTCTGAATTATAATTTTATTTCAGACATTGACATAGATTTAAATCCAAAAATTTTATTAAATTATGATAAAGTAATTTTATTACATAATGAATATGTAACAAAAAAAGAATTTGAAGCTATCACAAATCATCCTAAAGTTATGTATCTATATCCAAATGCATTATACGCAGAAATACATTATGATTCGATAAATGATACAATTTCATTAATTAAAGGACATGGATATCCAGAATCAGACATAGGCAATGGTTTTGGATGGGAATTTGACAATACTCATCCATATGAATATGATGTAGATTGTAATGATTGGGAATTTTATGAAATTAAAAATGGACAAATGTTAAATTGTTATCCAGAAGAAAAAATTTGGAAAGATAAGTTATTATTAAAAACAATTAAAGAGTTTTAATTATTCATCTTTGACAATAATTCTTTAGCTCTATCAAGTGAAATTTTCTTTTCTTCAACCATTTTTTGAACAATTTCATCTATCTGCTCAGATGTAGCTCCTGCTGCTGCTGCAAGATTTCTTGCATGTAGACGCATGTGTCCTTTTTGAATTCCTTCAGTAGCAAGAGCTCGTATGGCACTGTAATTTTGAGCTAAACCAGTAGCAGTCATTACACATGCAAGCTCTTGTGCTGATAAAACTCCAAGAATCTTTGTGCAAACTTTGGCAACTGGATGAACATTTGCAATTCCACCTACAATTCCAACGGATAATGGAATTTCCAAGGTTCCAACTAAATTACCATCACTATCTTTACTCCATTTACTAAGAGAATGATATCTGCCAGATTTTGCAGCATAAGCATTTGCTGCAGCTTCAATGGCTCTACTATCTTGACCAGTTGCATTTGCCACAGATATGGTTCCATTCATGATACCTTTGTTGTGAGTCACTGCTCGGTAGACATCATTATCAGCAAATTCAAATGCTAAAATAATATTATCAACAACAGTTTCTCCTCCAACAGCTTCTTTTTCAAATACTGCTTTTGCTTTAGCAATTCTTCTAGTCGAATAGTTTGATAATATTCGAAGTAATGTTCGTCCACCTGTAATCTTTTGAATTAATGGTGAAACAGCTTCGCACATTGTATTAGTAATATTTGCACCCATCGCATCTCCAACATCAATTAAAAGCTCAACAATAAGCATTTTGCAAGAAGGTGTATCAATTTCTTTACAAGAGATTTCTTTTGCACCTTTATTCATTTTAGATAATGTATTGCTTTTAGAATTTGCTAGTTGAAGAATTTCATTTGAAGAATTAGTGATTTGTTGAATTGCAGAAGGAATATCAACATCTAACACTTGTATTTGACCAATGCTATAAGATTCATCTGCTGTAACTTCAAATCCACCTTTAATTCGTGCAATTTTGGCTCCTTTGGATGCTGCTGCAATGACAGATGGTTCCTCAATTACCATTGGAATTATGTAGTCTTTACCGTTAATCTTGAAGTTTGTTGCAATTCCTAAAGGAAGAGAAAATGTACCAATGACATTTTCCACCATTTTATCGGCTTTATCATATGAAATTCCTCCATCATTGCTTTGCAAAATATCTAATTCTTCATCAGAAAGGTTTGAAAAATTTGTAATAATATCCAATCTTTCTTTTCTTGATTTTTCAAAAAACTTTGAAATTGATGAGTCTGGCATTTTATTTTAATATCCTCAATAATTTATCATCCATTCTATCTGGAAAACCTTTTCCATCAGTATTTGAAGTAATTACATAAAGACTTCCATCAGGACCTTGTACTACATCACGAACACGACCAATCCCACTTAGAATAGATTTCTGAGAGCTTAGTCCCTCTTCAAAATCTAGCTGATAAAGATTAGTTGCCCTCATAGAAGCCATTATGAATGAAGATTCAAAATCAAGTTTATCTCCAGAATAAAACAAGATACCGCCTGGTTCTATGCTTGGATCATAACAAAGAATAGCATTTTCATATTTATCAATACCAGAACATTGTTGTTCAGGCCAACCATAGTTTTTTCCTGCTTGAATTAGATTTATTTCATCATTTTTTTCAGGCCCAAATTCGGCTACAAACATGTTGCCATTATAATCCCAAGTCATTCCTTGAGGATTTCTATGTCCTAAAGAGTATACTGGAGAATCAGAAAATGGATTATCATCTGGAATGGTACCATCATCATTTAATCTTAAAATTTTTCCAGATAAAGAATCAAGGTCTTGTGGAAGATGAGATGAATCAGAAACAGTTCCAGTACCTACATACAGTTTTCCATCAGGTCCAAATTTTATAAAACCGCCATTTGTAAATGTAGAACCAGGAATTTTATCAAATATAGTTTCAGCATCTTGTAATTTATTTTCAGATTCAGTTATTTGCAGAATCTTATTCCACAAATTTCCATTTTCTTTATATGTCAAAAATACATAGATGTAATGATTGTTTGAAAAATCTGGATGAAGTGTAATACCTAGCAATCCCCCATCAAACACATTAGCAGAACGAAATGCAGCTAATGGTGATTCTAATAGATTATTGTCTTGAATTACTCTAATGAATCCATCTTTTTCAGTAACAAAAATTCTGTCGTCAGAAATAGCAATTGCGCGAGGTTTGTCAAGGTTTTCAGCTAAAATACTTACAGAAGCACTTTCAGAATTTGAAGTAGGTAATGGTAATGGAATAGGATCTGATGGAGAAGTTAAAACAAAAACAGAAAATATCACAACAGCAATAACTGCAATGATTCGAATTTTTTTATCCACAAAAAGATAAGCTTTTTAAATCCTATTAATTACTTTCAAAAATTTGATAAAGCGTATATACGACAGATCATCTTTTATCGATCAGCGGGGTGGGGAAGTCAGGTCATCCCGGCGGGCTCATAACCCGCAAATCAGTAGTTCAAATCTACTCCCCGCTACTTAGTTTCTATAAACGCAAAACCATGAAAGAGATTTATCAAATTTTGAGATTTTGTTAGAAATTCCAATTCGTTGTAAGGGTCTTGTTAGGTGTCTATGTGCAGACATTTTTGGAATATACAGTTGTTTTGTGATTTTTCTTGAAATTTCAATAGTTATTTTTTTAGAAGCTTTTTTTCCACATCGAATACACTGAAATCCTTGATTCTGACCTTTAGATTTCATATTTTTGTTACATTTTTTGCAAATTGGATTAGATTTTGAAAGATTCTTTTCAAGGTGAATGATATCAATAAATTCGAGATTAATGATTCGAGGAAATTTTTTAGATGCCTTTCGAACTCCTCCACCGACACATATTTTGTCTCCTTTAATCAAATTCAAAGCAATAGATGAGATTCCTGTTGGTTTGTAAACTGCACACCAAAATTCATGACTTTTAGAAAAAATTTTAAAAAAGACATGTCCTCCTTTAACAATTTTTGGTGTGTTTGATACAATTCCAGTGATTTTTCCAGAAGCATAAGGTTTCATGTTTTCAAAATTCAATTCATTTTTCAAATGATCTCCGGTTCCTTGATTAGATTTGAAGATCATGTAGCCATCTAATTTTTCATCACTTTTCAGAATCTTTGTAGCATGCAATAATGAATTTACATTTTCACCTCTAACACCATAAAATACAGGATCAGGGCCATGCGGAGTAATTAAAATTCGTCCTTTTTTTGTATCAAAACTATTAAACGTATTTGGCAAAGTTTTTTCTTGCATAATTTTTACACTTGAAGCAGAAAGTTTTCTTTCTTTTCCAAATTTTTTTCTTTTACGATAACTCAAAAGTTCTAAGGTATGATCTTGAAAGTCATATCCTATTGCACCAATTGCACCAACAAGTCCTTGACCGTTTCCTTGATAGAAAAATTCAAGATCATTTTTTTTGGCAAATTTTTTTGCATTGTTTCTGTTAATTAATTGCCACAAAGCTAAGTTACTAAAATTAGTAAATTCAGTAGGAATTACATCACTTTCAAAAAATACTAAACCAGGATTTGCTCCATTTTTAACATCAGAGTATTTTGAAACAAGATTTTTAATTTGATTTTTTACCTTAGAAGGATTTTTAGTCTTTATTCTGATTGAAACTGCTCCATTACCACGAGTTTTCCATAGAATATTAGGATTAAATCGAATTAATCTTGGAAAATCAAGAAATTCAATGTCCTGTTTTTGAAGTAAATCAACAATTTTGTATGCTAGAAATGTAGTACACATTCCTTTAGGAGAATCAGTATCATCAAATCCAATATTAAGAACAGTTTCATCCATAAATCAATTGAACAACTCAGGCATTTTTAGTTGTTGGAGAGTACAGTTGATTTAAATTAATAAAGTTAGATTCCAAGCTAAATTGATAATAATAGATGAAGAAAGAATTTTCAAAGAAATTGAAGATAAAAATCCAGCATCAGTTTCATTAAACGGTCCTGATGGGATTTTACCTCAAGTTCAAGAAACTGCTATAAATATTACAAAAAAATTTGGGATTCCAGCATATGTTTTAGCAGATACAACATGGGGAACTTGTGATCTAAATTCAAATGGTTCAAAAGTTCTTGGAGCAGAAATTCAATTTAACATTGGACATACAATAAATACTGAATCACTAGAAAAAAATTTAGTTTTAATTGATGCATTTGATGATGTAGGATTTGATAGTGTTGCAAAAAAATGTGGAAATATTTTAAAAGGGAAAATAATTTCATTGGTTACAGATAGTCAGCATTTACATCAAATAGATAAAGTTGAAAAAATTTTAACAGAGAATGAAATTAAAGTTAAAATAGGAAAAGGAAAAGGACAATTAAATGATGGTCAAGTATTTGGTTGTGAGTTTTATCCTGCATCAAGTCTAAAAAAAGAAGTTGATGCCTATGTGTTTTTAGGTCAAAGTAATTTTCATGCAGCAGGAATTGCTCTATCAACAAATTTACCAACTTATGTTTTAGATCCTTACTTTAATGAAGTAAGAGAAATTACAGAATTTGCTCAGAAATTAAAAAAGAAAGCTACTCTTGCAATATACAAAGCAGCTGAAGCAAAATCATTTGGAGTAATTATAGGACTAAAAGAAGGACAGCTATCCAAAGTGTTTGCTTTAAAAATTAAAAAAGAATTAGAAAAAGAAGGAAAAGAGGTTCAGTTATTTGCACTAACTGACATTACAAATGAAAGATTAAGAAATCTAAAAGGAATCGATGCTTTTATTCAAGTAGCATGCCCAAGAATATCTACAGACAATCAGTTTGACAAACCAGTATTATCAACACCTCAGGCAAATGCTCTTCTCAAAATTTTACGAAATGAAAGTATTGAAGAATATTTAGAAATTCCTCATTGGTTATAATCACGATACTAATTTTTTGAACTTGGAGTTATCTAATAATTTTTCAAACGATTTAGATTTTTTTGCTTTGATTTTATATTGAATTCCTTGAATAATTGCACGTTCTAGAAGAACAAGTGCTTCATCAACTTGTGAGAGCATGATGAAGTTACATGATTTATCAAATAAAACATCACCATTATTTGGATAATCTTTCAATATACTATTACAGCATAAAATAGATTCATCAAATTTTTTCATAGAAAATAAAATTCGTTCTTTGTGATATAACGCAATATTGTATTTTGGATAATCCTTTAAAATTTTATCACATAATGACAATGCTTTAACAAAATTTCCTTGTTTACGAAGAGTTGAGATTTTATTTACTAACACAGAAAGATCGTTTGGACATATCTGAAGAACTATATCATAGCACTTTATAGCATTATCAAAATCTTTGAGTTTACTTAGGGCATATCCCTTATTGTTTAGTGAACTGAGATGTTCTGGATTATCATTTAGAATTTTATCATAATATGTAATTGCTTCTTTTAGTTTTCCTTGGAGAAATAATCTATTTCCTTCGTCTAAAATTGAATTTATTTTAGGATCTACCATTATCAATTATGATCCTGGTTTCATTAAGATTTTTCCAAAAAGTCCTTTACCTTTCAGCATTTTTGTGTGAGCCTCTGCTGCTTGTTCAAGTGGATATACTGAATCAATTACAGATTTTATTTTTCCTTGGGACATCCAATAGAGACCAAGTTCTAATTCAGCTCTAGTTCCTTGAGTTGAACCTAAAATGTTGATTCCTTTAAAGAAAATGTGACGTAGGTCAGTCTTTGCATCATAACCTGTTGTTGCTCCAGTAGTTACAATTGTGCCGCCATAATTTAGTAAAGTTAGTTCTTTGTTCCAGTGAGAACCTCCAATATGTTCAAAAATTACATCAACTCCAGGTATACCACCAGAAGGTTTCGGGATTTTTTTTGTAATTGCTCTAACTTCTTTGTGCCAATCATCATTTCTATGATCTACTGCATAATCAGCTCCCAAGTCCAGTAACTTTTCTAACTTATCAGGACTAGCAGTAGCAATTACAGTACATCCAAAAAGTTTTGCGATTTGAATTCCATAATTTCCAACACCTGAACTTCCACCCATAATCAAAACTAATTGTCCAGGTTGAATTTTTGCTCTTCCAATTAGCATATGCCATGCTGTCAGTAAAGTCATTGATGCAGCTGCAGCATCATCATATGACACATTTTCAGGAATTTTCACAACATTGACTTCAGGAAGATGAGTTTCTTCACAATATCCACCCCAAAGTGGACCTGTTTCAAAACCCCAAATAGTTCGTTTTCTACAATCATATTCTCGTCCATCAGTACATGCTTTGCAAACTCTACAGGACATATTTCCATGAGAAACTACTCTGTCACCGATTTTGATAGTTTTTACATCACTACCAACTGCGATAACTTCCCCTGCAGCATCAGTTCCAGATATGTGTGGTAATGGAATTGCCAGTGGTTTACCTCTCATTCCCCAAATATCATCATAGTTGAGTGATGCTGTTTTTACTTTGAAAATAACTTCATCAAGTTTTAGTTTAGGGGAAGGAATGTCTTTGATTTTTAAGATTTTAGAAAAATCATCATCAGTAGTATATTGATCATATACAAGAGCTTTCATGATTTTTTTCAAATTTTTGGAGATATATGATTTGCCAAGATCTTTCACACCACAAACAATTATAATCATAACAGCAAAAATCACAGCATGTCTGAAAATACAGCATTTCCAGGTGACAAAATAGCGTCTATTGAAGAATATGAGGCTGGATACAATACTTTTGATGATGGAGATATGGTTAGAGCAGCGACTGTAGGAGAAAAAGACATTGATAAAACAACACGTATTGCAAGCATTAAGCATCCAAAACTTCTATCAATTCCAAAAGATGGAGACATTGTTATTGGAACAGTTGCAGCAGTAATGTCATCTATGATTGCTGTATCAATGGATTACATTAATGGAAAGCCTACTACATCAAAAGTGGAATGTATATGTGGAACACGAAATATTAGAATAAGAAACGTAGCACTGGTTAACGATATAGTAACATTGAAAATTCTTAGTCATCTTAACGGTACAATTCATGCTACAATTAGTGAACCAGATTTAGGAGTTTTATTCACAAAATGTAGAAAATGTGGAGGCAAAGTCGTACCAATACGTGATGCTATAAAATGTACAGAATGTTCATGGATTGATGAAAGAAAACTTTCATCAAACTTTGGCAAAACTGATTTCTTTAATTTGAGAGATTAAAAAATGAAACATGTTTCGTTCCAGGGTGAACGGGGTGCATATAGTGAAGCTGCAGCAAGATCAGTTTTTAATGAAGAAATTGAAACTATTCCTCTTGCAACATTTGCAGATGTTTTAGAAAATACATCTATGGATAAAACAGAATATGCAATTTTACCTGTAGAAAATTCATTGGAAGGAAGTGTCGGTGAAAGTTATGATCTACTATACTCAACAGCTCTAAATGCAACAGGTGAAGTTTATCATAGAATTGAACACTGTTTGATTGGAGTTAGTAAATTGGATGAGATAGATACTGTTTATTCACATCCACAAGCTTTAGGACAATGTAGAAAATTCATTGAGCAACACAACATGAAGACAATTCCTGCATACGATACAGCAGGTAGTGTAAAAATTGTCAAAGAACTAAACAAAGAAAATTGTGCATGCATAGCTAGTAGAGCAGCATCAACCATATACAATATGCCTATTATTGCTGAAAATATTGCAAATAATTTGAACAACTATACTAGATTTTTAATATTATCAAAAGAAAAATCACCTGAAACAGGAAATGATAAAACCTCAATTATTTTTTCCATTAAACATGAACCAGGTTCTTTACACAGAATTATAGAGAATTTTCACAAGAATAGTGTCAATCTTACAAAGATAGAATCTAGACCAACAAAAGCAAATACGTGGGAATATAATTTCTATGTAGATTTTGAGGGACATGAAAAAAATCCACAGATTTCAGAAATGCTAGATAAAATAAAACAAGAAACTCTTGTCATGAAAGTTTTAGGTTCGTACCCTTCTGCAAAATTAAGCTAAAAGCCTTTGGGTTTTCTTAATGTAAAGCCCATACTAAATCCAATGATTACCATTCCAGAAATAATTACCATAAAATCAAAGGTAAACCAAATTGGATCAGAGGTTCTAATTAAAACTCCTGTAATTTCTAATTCTGTATTTCCAGTGTTTTGGATCTGAATTTTGGTTTCACCATCTGCTAGATGAACCCAATCTAACTTCAACTCATTTTTGTAGGATGTCGTATTTGGAATTTGCAATCCAGTACTTGGACTTTCAAGTTTAAGATCAAAAGCGTCTCCAACAATTTTCATAGATTGTGGTGTTTGATTAGGAGCAGGGATTGTATAAAATGCTGAATCGCCAACTTCTACAATATAATTTTCATTAATAGTAATTGTTCCAATATGTTGAATTAAAGAAACGCCACCAATTCCCATAATTGCAATTCCAATTATTAGGCCAATAATAGTTCTTTTTGATAACATAATTCAATAATTTTACATGCTGTTTAAAAAATTAACTACATTTAACCATCATATTTTTACCAAATAACCAAAATTTTATCTACAAATATTACCAAAAGTAATAACGGAATACTCAATTTTTACAGCCATTTTCAAGTGCAGAGAAATAAAATCATGAGACTTAAATCACAAATTTTCATATTTTTAGCAATTCTAGTTTTGACATTAATTAGTTCAGGGCTACTCATGTCATTTTTTATATCTGAAAAAATCTATTCAGAAACATTACAACACTCTATTGATAAAAATACTAACTTTATTAAAATGACAGCTGAATCAATTTTGAATAATAATGATTTTACAACAGAAAATTATGAACAAAAACAAATAACTTTTTTTAACTTTTTTAAAAATATAGATACTTCAGAAATTTTAAGAATCAAAGTTTGGAGTTTAGATGGCACAGTAATTTATTCTGATAATAACAATATTGTAGGGAAAAATTTTCCAGACAACGCAAATTTCAAAAATAGTTTAACAGGGCAAATAATTGCTGAAATTAAAGAACCAGAAAAACCTAAAAATATTGAAGAGAAAGGATATGGTCAATTAATGGAAATTTATGTTCCAATTATAATGGATGACGAGGTTTCAGGAATTATTGAAACTTATGTATCACTTGATAGGGTTAATGAAAACATAAGTCATACAAATGAAATAGTATCTACAATTATTCTAATAACTATAATTATTGTATTTACTATTCTACTAATAATTTATTTTTTGATCAAGAAAAATATTATAGGTCCTATCACAAGATTACAAGATTATACGAAACAAATTGCTAAAGGAACCCTAAACATTCATGTAAAACCAGAAGGTAGTGATGAAATTCAAAATTTAGCACATGATGTTAACAAAATGTCTAAGGAATTAATAATTCAGCGAAACAAATTGATAAAAAATGAAAAATTGAAATCCATAGGAGAAGTATCCTCAAAAATTGCTCATGATTTGAGAAATCCTCTTTCTGTAATCCAAGTATCAATGGAAAATATAAAAATGCTGTATGGGGGAGATGAAATACAAATAAAGCAATTTAAAAAAATTGAGCGTTCAATTGATAGAATTACTCATCAGGTAGAAGAAGTTTTAGATTTTGTAAAATGGCTGCCTTCCGAAATGAATAATGAACAGATGTCTGAAATTATTGACGAGTCTATGGATTCATTGAATATTCCAGATACCATCAAATTGATTCTTCCAAAAAATGATGTCCAATTACTTTGTGATAAAAAACAATTTGCAGCAGCATTGAATAATCTAATTTTTAATAGTGTTCAGGCCATTCATGGTACAGGTACAATAGAAGTTACAGTTGAGGGAAACAATGATGGAATTATAATCCAAGTCAAAGATTCAGGTAAAGGAATACCAAAAGAAAATATTAATAAAATCTTTGAGCCATTATTTACTACTAAGCAACAAGGAACTGGACTAAGACTTGCAAGTGTAAAATCAACTGTAGAGTCACATGGGGGCATAATTTCTGTAACTTCTCCACCCACTATTTTTACAATAACATTGCCAAAAACTACAGATTAATACTTGAGTTAAATATGAGGATAAGGATTTCATAATATTTCCCAAATTTGGGACTTTACAATTAAATTTCTACTAATTCACATCCAATCATGAATGATTTGAAAAAGTATAGACAATTAAAAGAGGAAGAAACACAGATTGAAAAGAAAATTGCAGGTGAAATAACTCCTAAAGAATTAGAAAAATTATATTATAAACTTGAATCTATTAATAAAAGAAAAACAGAGATTCAAAATAGTCTGCAATAAGATTTTCAAGATTTGATTCTGTTATGAATTAGCAAAAATATCAAATCGTGCCAAAAAGTAGGAGCAACATCTGAAATACAATTGTTAACTACATCAAAGAAACATCATGAGGTTGACTTTCTGTAAATCCAGCTCTTGACATTTTGATAAATTCTGCATTATCTTGCATTTGGAGAATTGTATGCACACCACAATAGCTCAAACCAGAACGTATACCACCTGTAAGTTGTTTTAGTATGTCAGTTACAGTTCCTTTGTAAGGAACCATAGCCTCAACTCCTTCTACAACGTAATCATTAAGATCATCATCAAGTGAAAATGAGCCTGTTTCTTTTGATTTTCTGCCAATTGAGGCTGCAAGGGAAGCCATTCCACGATAAACTTTGAAGCGTTTTCCATTTTTAGTCAAAACCGTACCCGGAGATTCATCAGTGCCTCCAAGCATACTACCTACCATCACAGATGAAGCACCAGCAGCCAACGCTTTTGTTGCATCACCAGAAGTTCTAGTACCACCATCAGAAATTATTGGAATACCATGATCCTTGCCAATCTTTGCACAATCCATTACTGCAGTTAATTGTGGTACACCAGAACCAGTAATTACTCTAGTAATACAAATTGATCCAGATCCTACACCAACCTTTACTGCATCAACTCCTGCTTTTATCAAATCTTCTGCACCTTGAGCAGTTGCAATATTACCTGCAATTAATTCACAGTCTGGAAATGCTTTTTTGATATTACGAACTGTGCTTAATGCGTTCTCACTATGACCATGTGCTATATCAACAACAAGTACATCAGCTCCTGATTCTAAAAGAGATTCACTTCTTTCTAAAAAGTCACCTTTTACACCAACTGCTGCTCCAACTAATGGTCGTCCTTTCTTATCTTTGGATGCATTTGGATAGTCTGCATTATTTATAATATCCTTACTTGCAATCAATCCTTTGATAATTCCTGAATCATCAACTATTGGTAATTTTTCAATTCTATGTTTGTGTAAAATTTCTTTTGCTTCATCTAATGTAACACCAGGTTTTGCAGTTACAACATCTTTAGTCATAACATCTTGAATATGATTACTTGGATTAGCAAATAGTAAATCTCTCTCAGTTATTATTCCTACTAATTTAGAATTAGAATCAACTACTAAAAGACCAGAGATTTCTTTGTCTTCTGCATAGTCTAAAGCATCTCGAATAGACTTGTCAGAAGAAATAGAATAAGGATTTTCAATTATCACACTTCCTGAACGTTTTACTTTGAGAACTTCATTGGCTTGTTCTTGAATAGATAAAAATCTGTGAATGATTCCTATACCCCCAGCACGAGCCATTGCCATGGCCATAGAAGATTCAGTAACGGTATCCATATTTGCACTTACAAAAGGAATGTTAATTGAGATATTTCGAGATAATTTAGTACTCAGATCGGTTTGACTTCTACTTGTAATATCTGAATATTTAGGTACAAGAAGAACATCGTCAAAAGTTAATCCTTCTTTGAATTCCAATGAAACCTTGTTAAGAAAGTTAAATATTGATTATAAGCCTTTGTATCGTTTTGAGAGTTTCAAAGCTATGGTAATTGCATTCTTAGTTGCCTCAACATTATGAGTACGAATAATGTCAGCACCATTTATAACAGATATAGATTCTGCAGCTATTGAGCCAAATAATCGATCAGAAGGATTTTCTTTTTGTAAAAGATTACCTAGAAAGGATTTGTTTGAAACAGAGATTAAAATTGGAAAATTTTGTTTTATAGAATTTAGATTTTTGATTACTGATAGATCTCTTTCTACCCAATCTGATTTAATTTTTGTAAAAAATGGGCCTTTTCCAGTTTTTCTAAAAAATCCAATAGCAGGATCTAATACAATTTTGTCAGATGGAATATTTGATTTTTTTGCAATTTTCAAGCTTTCTCTAAGCAATTTTTTGGTTGTAGTTACAGCATTCCCAGAAATGGTTTTGGAATCATATGCACACAAAATCAGAGATGGTGTAAATTTTGAAATAATCTCTTGCATTTTTTTATCATACTTTAATCCAGAAATATCATTGATTATTTCAACTCCTTGTTCTAAAGCATCTCTAGCAACTTTAGACCTACAAGTATCAACAGAGATTGGAAGATTAGATATATTTTGAATTATTTTAATTGCATCAAGAATTCTTTTTGATTCAACTTTTTCAGATACTGTCGTAGATAGGTAAGGTGCAGTAGACATACCTCCAACATCAATAAAATCTGCACCATCATTTTCCATCTGTTTTACAGAATTTTTGATGGCAGTTTTGGTGGTATTGACAGATTTCTTGTAAAATGATTCAGGACTGGTGTTAAGAATACTCATTATACGTACAGTATTTTTTCTACCTACGTCGACATTTCCAATTCTGGTCACATCATTTATCAAAAACCAATGCAATTTGAGTCATATGATGACTTCAGGTTGGAGAAAAAGATATTCAGATATTTTAAGCGAATTCAAGTATAGTGAAAAAAAGGATAAAGAATCAGCCATACTTTTAAACTCAATTCTAAAAAAATCAAATGCTAATGAAAAAATTACCAAGTTAGTAAAAGGTAAAATAGTTTTTGTGATAGGTTCTGGACCTTCATTATCAACTGCTATTCCAAAATTGAGAAATTTCAAAAAATTAATAAAAATTGCTGCAGATAGTTCAGTTAAACATCTTGTAGAAAATGGGATTATTCCAGATATTGTTATTACTGATTTAGATGGGGATGAAAATACATTAAAAAAAATTGCTAAAACAAAATCAATATTTGTTGTACATGCACATGGGGATAATATAGAAAAACTAGAATTTTCAAAAAAATTTAAAAATTGTATTGGAACAACTCAATCAAAATCTTTTGGTAAAATACAAAATTTTGGAGGATTTACAGATGGTGATAGGGGAGTTTTCCTAGCTAATCATTATGGTGCAAAAAAAATTATTTTATTTGGAATGGATTTTGGAGATCGGATTGGAAAATTTTCAAATACAAAAAAATCAGAAAGAAAAATAAAATTAATGAAATTACAAAGAGGAAAATCACTTTTGGAATGGCTATCAACTATTACAAAATCAGAATTGTTTACCACATCAAAGCCAATTAATGGGTTTAAAAAAATATCATACAAAGATGTAGATATTATAATTACCTAGAATGCATTTAATACCCATCCCTCATTTATCAAATTATGAAATTCTCAGAAGAACAAGTAAAAGATATTGTTACTTTGAAGGAAAGTTTGATCGGGCAAATTGACAAACATCATGAATCCATAGAAATGTTAGAAAAAAATATCATAATTTTAGATTTGTTCTTGAAGGATTCTAGTTTTACAAAAGCGTCACAGTTAGAAACAACGAAAATAGAGATTCAAAACAAAATAGAGAATGTAAAAAAACCTGAAGAGAATTTAACTCCAATTAAAAGAGCAGGTGATGGTAAAATACTTGCCAATGCATATGTCACACCAGAACAAGTTTCCATAGTTTTAAATGATGAAATTGAGATTAGTGATGATACTCCACCCTTCAAATCATTCTTCTTAGATAGAATTATCGGAGAAATGAAAAAGAAGGATTTTGTAGAAGCAGAAAATGGGAAAATCCAAAAAGAATCAATTATTGATTACATAATAAACAAGAATGGAGCAGACATTAGGGAAATTATTATCAAAAACTATAGGCAAAAAGAAAGAGTAAATGAGTTAATCAATACAGCAGGGTGGTCATTAACACGAATGCTTGAAAATATCAAAAAGGGATGACATGGATAAAATTCTAGTTTTAGATTTTGGGTCACAATACAGCCATTTGATTTGTAGAAGAATTAGAGAATTTTCTGTTTATGCAGAACTTGTTCCTTTTGATATTAGTTATGAAGAATTACAAAAACACAATCCAAAAGGAATAATTTTTTCAGGAGGTCCATCAAGTGTTTATGATTCAGATGCTCCAGTTCCAGAAAATAAAATTTTTGATATGAATTTACCATTGCTTGGAATTTGTTATGGACATCAATTAATTGTAAATAAATACGGTGGTAAAATAAAAAGAGCAAACAAAGAATATGGTTCATCCTTACTTACAATTGATAATGATAAAGATCTTCTAAGTGATGTAGGAGAATCAGTCAGAGCATGGATGAGTCATGGTGATGAAGCAGAAGAAATTCCTCCAGGATTTCAAGTAATAGGCCATACAGAAAGTGCAAAAGCTGCTGCAATTGCATCAGAGGAAAAATCAATTTATGGAATTCAATTTCATCCTGAAGTGGCACATACAGAACAAGGTACTGAAATTCTAAAGAATTTTGTTTTGAAAGTATGTAAAGCAAAACAAGATTGGACTATGGAGGGTTTTGTTGATACAGCTGTAGAAAAAATTTCAAAGATAGAAGGGGATGTACTTTGTGGAGTTAGTGGAGGTATAGATTCAACTGTAGCTGCATTACTAATTCACAAAGCACTTGGAAATAGACTCAAATGTGTTTTTGTAAATAATGGTTTGTTACGATTAAACGAAGAAACAGAAATTAAGGAAATGTTCAAAGACAATTTCAATGTAAATTTTACAGCAGTTAATGCAGCTGATGAATTTCTTGGTAAACTCAAAGGAGTAGAAGATCCTGAAAGAAAAAGAAAAATTGTAGGTGAGGAGTTTATTCGTGTTTTTACTGAATTCTCTGAAAAAAATGGTCCTTTCAAATGGTTAGCCCAAGGTACACTTTATCCTGATGTAATTGAAAGCGGAGTTTCAAAGGGACCAGCATCTGTAATAAAGTCTCATCACAATGTAGGAGGATTACCAGATTGGCTCAATTTAGAAATTTTAGAGCCACTAAGAGAATTATACAAAGATGAGGTAAGAAAGATAGCAAAGATTCTAAAAGTTCCAGAGAAACTTTTGATGAGACATCCATTCCCAGGTCCAGGACTAGCTGTTAGAATAATAGGAGAAATAACTCCAACAAAACTTCAGATTTCCAAAGTAGCAAGCAAAATTGTTGAAGATGAATTAATGGAGGCAGGCTTGTATGACAAAGTTTGGCAAGCTTATGCTGCAGTTGGAGACGATAAAGCAGTAGGTGTTGTTGGCGATGAAAGAAGATATGGAAACATTGTCATGATACGAGTTGTAGATTCTATTGATGCAATGACTGCAGATTGGACAAGACTTCCATATGGTCTTTTAGAAAAAATTAGCAATAAAATTACAAATGAAATTGAAGATGTTACATGGGTAACATATACCATTTCAAGTAAACCCCCTGCAACAATTGAACCCCAGTAGTGAAAAATATGGAATATGAAAAAATTTGTGATGAAATTTTAGAATGTGATAAAAAAATCAGATATGTAGGAGTATATGATTATGGTGAACTTTATGATAAGATGAGGCCAGGGTTGAAAAGTCATTTATCAAAAGAAGAAACTGAGTTGTCTTTATCTCAAGCAATTTACAGATGGTCTACCCGTAAAAAAACTGCAGGAAAAATTGGAAGGCCTATTTTTGCATTAGCAAAATATGAGAAAATTTATCGAGTAACTATTCCTATTGGAGGAGCAGGATTGATTTTGATTAGCACAGAATTAGATGCAGACGTAATTAAAATTGTTGATAAGATTTTAGAAATTAAAAATAAATATTCTTGATATTCACAAATTAATTAGAATTTACATTAATAGTTCCTTGGGAAATTAGATATTCTATTGCCGATAGTAATTCATTTTCTGAAATTGTTTCATTTGCATACTAAACAAAAATATCGTGTACCCAAGAAGGAATTTTATCGGATTCTATACTGTCTTCAACATCATCTATCATGTCTGGAACTATTACATCAATGAAGTCATCCAGAGTATCTTCAACGTCTCCTCTTATCTCTAAAATTATTTCATCAATGGAGTCATCTAAGGTATCTTCACGTTCAGATTCATCGTCTATTTCACAAATTGTAATAAGTTCTTCGTCAAATTCAATCAAATCTGAATTCTCAGAAAAAAAGTTAAATTGTTCATCGTCAGTCATAGAACAAAAGTTTCCTAGTTGGTCTTCAAGATCATCATAGTATTCTTCAGATGTTACTAATTCTTCAGATGTTACTAATTCTTCAGATGTTACTAATTCTTCAACTTCATTTTGAGTAACAATTATTGGTATACTTGATTTAATAATAGAAAATTCTTCAACAGCTCCACTAGAACCAAATTGAGAATAAATTCTAAGTATATAATCTCCCATCAAGTCTTCATCATTTTGACCAGGTTCAATATAGTGCAAAATTTTAACTAGAAACAAATTATCTTCTTCTCCACTAATAGCCTTAGGTAAAATTTCAGTGTCTTTGATAATTTCTCCATCACTTACTCTAGTAACTTCCATGTAGGTATAACCATCTTGAGGATTATAGTTTTGGATTAGAATATCACCCTAATCATTTGTGGACTTTCATCTAAATCAATTATATTTCCAGAAACAAAATCTATTGTAATTATGGGTAATTCTTTATCACCATAAACTTGATGTGCTTGAAATAAAATAATTACAGAAAGCAAACCAAGAATTATCTTTGAAATCAATTTCCTTCAAGAATCTATAGGTTTTGATAGTTATATCTATAATCTACATTTTGTTTGACAAATAGATTCCAAAATAGAATTTATCAGTCATAATAAACACGCACCAAAAACCCCAGCAGAGTCACCTAATTTATTTTTCAAAATTGGGGTATCAACCGAGTCTGAAAAGACCTTGTTGTGAACTGATTCTTTTCCTTCAGTATACAAAAAATCAATATTTGATAAACCTCCGCCTAACAATTACATCTGGATCTAAGATATCTATAACGTTAGCAAGCCCATATCCAAAATTTTCTAAAAATTCATTTTTCCATTTTTGTCCAATCTCATTATCAATATTTGAAAGAATGTCAGAAAGAGATTGTGATTTTCCAGTTAATTCGTTCCATCGTTTTTCTAGTGAAGGACCACTGATGTAAGTCTCTACACATCCAGTTTTACCACAATAACAAGAATTTCCAGTACGATATATCGTATGATGTCCCCATTCTCCTCCAATGTTAGTTCGACCAGGATAAAGTTTTCCATCAATTACAATTCCACCGCCAACACTAGTACCCATTATCACTCCAAAGACTACACCAAATCCACTAGCAGCACCCATTTTAGATTCAGCCATTGCAAAACAGTTAGCATCATTTTCCATTGATATTTTTTTTTCTAGTTTATTTTCTAGATCTTCTTTTAGGGATTTTCCAATCAAGCATTGTGTATTACTATTTTTAATTAATCCAGTTTGTTTAGAAATTGCACCAGGTGTACAAATTCCTAAAGAAAAGTCTGAGATGTTTACAGAAATGTCTAAGACCAAAGATGAGATAGTATTGATAATTTCTTGATAATTATTTTTTGGGGTTGTGACTCTTTTTTTTTCTAAAACATTTAGATTTTCATCAAGTAAAATCGCTTCTGTTTTAGTACCACCTAAATCAATACCAATCTTATACAATGATAATTTATAAAAATTAGAAGGCTTAAGTTTTAACTAAAATTTTTGGTAATACCTACTCATTTGGAACAGGTTTTACAAGCATTTTTACCAGCATTTCAAAGATATTTTTATTTCTGTTGTTGAATCGAAACTCTATTTCTTTGAGATATGGATGAAAATATTGTTTGGGAACTCCTCTATAATGATACATCCAAGTTTTAGCATAACTCCAAAACCCTTCCATTCCATTGATGTGAGCATCACCTCTTACATACTCATCCATCCCATGAGATACGACCTTGTGCTTTCCCCTCATTATCAAAGATGCATATGCAGTGTAATCATTCGTGTAATACAGTGAACCTTTTCTAGTGTGTTTTTTGATTAATTCCATTAGAGTATCGTATTTTCTGTCAGGTACTGGAAACGTCATGACATGTCCGTTTCTCTTGTATATTCCAAACACTAACGTCTTGCCTTCAGCACCCCAACCACGCTTTCCTTTACGATGACCGCCAAACATTGCCTCATCTAATTCTAATTTCCCAGACAGTCTGAGATTAATCATTGATGAGTCATAGATTGCTTCTCGAAATATTCTAAATACATGCTCTATTGTTTTGAGACTGATCTCTGTATAGAACGTATTCTGTATGCAGGAACTCCAAGCGAGAACAAGTAGAGAAGATATACAATTGTATTTGGAGGAATTCTAATTTTTCCAAGATATGTT
>JACERO010000006.1 GCA_013911135.1 Candidatus Nitrosopumilus sp.
CAAATTGTTATTAGTTGATAGAGAGTTTTTTACAGCTGGAATAATTTCTGTGATAAAACAAAAACACTTGAAATTTCTAATGCCTGCAAAAAAGACTCCAAGAATTAAAGATGCCATTTTACAATATTGTACCTGGATTTACCAAAATTCTTAATGATGCAGAATTAAAACGCGCATTAGCATCTGATCCTTATACTTTATCTGAAATAGATCCATCTTCAAAAAATATTTCATCATTTAAAAAAATTATTTCACAATTTAATGAACATAATATTCCTGTAATAATATACACTACTCCAAAAAGTAAATTGTTCCTTGATTCAATGTCAATTGAAAATAAAAATTTATTTTCATCAATCTTAAATGAAATTTCAAATGAAAAAAATGTTACTGTTTATTTCCTTCATGAAAAATATGTTAATGAAAATATTTGGAATAACAATATGCATGTAATATTTGGAAATGAAAATGTAATTCATAACGTTGATCTTGCAAATATAATAATTGACTTTTTGGAGAAATAATGCTTTTTAATACTCTTGATTTTGTAATATTTTTCATTCTGGTTTTAACTGTAATTGTTATAATTAGACACAGAAAATTTCAACATTTGTTCCTTCTAGGAGCAAGCTACTTCTTTTTTTATTTCTCCAGTAACGATCTTCTTTGTTTATTGATATTTTCAACTGTTCTAGATTTTTACATTGCCAAAGAAATTTGGAATACAAAAAACATTACAAGAAAAAAGATTTTACTTTCCATTAGCCTTGCAGGTAATCTAGGATTACTGGGATTCTTCAAATATGCTGATTTTGCCATAGACCAATTCAATATTTTAGGAAATCATTTTGATCTTGGTGTGTCTATCCCACTTTTGAATCTAGTATTGCCTATTGGAATTTCATTTTACACATTTCAAACCATTAGTTATACAGTTGATGTATATTGCGGTCAGTTAGAGCCAAGCAAATCAATACGGGAATTTGCATTGTTTGTTGCATTTTTCCCACAACTAGTAGCAGGACCAATACTGAGAGCAAAAGACTTTCTTCCACAATTAAGAGAAAAACTAGAAAACAGCAACAGTATAACAAAACTAAAGCAAATCCAAATTCACCATACAAATCTGAAATTAGGTATCACTTTGATGGCCTTTGGTTTTCTAAAAAAAATGTTCTTTGCAGATAATATTGCACCTTTAGTAGATTCTACAAAGTAATCCTATAGGTGCTGAATCATTTACAATAATCTTAGGAATTATTGCATTTGGCATACAAATCTATGGTGATTTCTCAGGTTATTCCGACATTGCAATTGGTGCTGCACTAATTTTGGGTTTCAAAATTCCACGCAATTTTAACAAACCATATTTTGCAACATCACCATCAGATTTCTGGAGACGATGGCACATATCGCTATCATCTTGGTTGAGAGATTATCTGTACATTCCATTAGGTGGAAACAAAAAATCATCAGGTAGAACATATCTGAATCTAGCTACTGTAATGTTTCTAGGTGGATTATGGCACGGAGCGTCTTGGAATTTTGTAATATGGGGAATGCTACATGGTGGATATCTTGCAGTTCACAAGATAGTTTCAGATAGATTCCCAGGAATAAAGATTCATCCATTTTTCAAAAGTAGAATTGGAAAGATTGTATCACTCCTAGTAACGCAATATTTTGTCTTTTTGGCCTGGATTCCATTTAGAGTGGGAGATACTAAAGGAATGCTATATGCAATTCAGAAGTATGTTTTTATTGATTTTTTGACACAACAAACATTTGAATTAATATTAACTCAAAAATTTCCTATATTTTTACTAATTCTATTTGGAATCTTGAGTTTTATATCTTACAAAAGAGGTAATTTACTAGAAGTTATTTCAAATCTTCATTTAAAATATTGGTTAATTTTCCTTTTTTCAATAGCTTTGATTATACTATTCTTTTATGATGGTAATCCCGAAAATTTCATTTACTTTAGATTCTAATTCTTCTTATTTAATTTTCTTTTAATATAATCAATTGAATTAACAGGTGATGGATCTATTCTTTTAATTGTGGCTAGATAAATTGTTGATAAATCTAAAAGATAAACCAACTGAATTAATTTGGTTAAAATATCTCCTTCCCCAGAAAAAATTTCCTTATACTCAATATCATTTTCTTTAAAGTATTGTTTAATGATTTTCCATCTTTGTTTTGTTTTTACATGATCATCTTTACCCTGAATTAATATTGGTGTGATGTTACTTTTTTTTTCCCAAGACACTATTCCATTATGACATGATTCAATTACATCTTCAGTAATTGCATGATGCTTCGAATTTTCTTGTAATGAATTTTTAAATCGTATAGCAGCTGATTGTAAACCTAATGGGTAATAAATAATTGGTATACCTTTTATCCATTTTGCTAAACTAATAGATGGATTTTTTTCAGAAAGATTATTTATTAAAATTTTCTTGCTAATTTGTTTTAATCCTTCAATAGATTCATGAATATTTGATTTTTTAATAGGTAAAATTGGAAGTAATACTTTTAGCATTGAATACAAATAAGCCACAAAAGATGCCCGTGGAGAATGAATCATGGGTATTTTTCTGAATTCTATTTTATTTTTCTTACAAAAATTCTCCATTTTACCTCCACTTGAAAAGCAAATTATTTTTTTTGTAATATTTTTTGCCTGACTCAAAACACTAAGAGTTTCATCTGTGTCTCCTGAAACACTTGCAATGATAACTAATGTTTTTGAATCAACTGTTTTTGGAAGATGATATCCTTTGACTACTTCTGTATGGATGTTGGTTTTGGATAAAATGGCTGAAAAAATATCACAGATAGCTCCTGAACCACCCATCCCCACAAATACTAAGTGTGTAGGATTTTTGAAATTAATTGATTTTAAATCTGAATTAAAAAACTCTTCAGCAAAATCTGGCCATTTTTCATATGCGTTATACATTTCTTGAGAATCAAATTTCTTAATGGTTTTTGAATTTAGCAATTATTTATGATAATTTTGTGAAAATATATGTTTGATGAAAAATGAGATTCATTTAAAAAACACATGAAATTTTAAAAATCTAATTGACAGAATCAACTGCAAAAATCTCTTCATCTCTTAGAACTGTGGAATGGAAGGCTAACAGAGTCATAATGATAGATCAAACCAAATTACCAAATGAACTAGTTTTTGTAGAATATGATGATTATAATCAAGTTGCAGATGCTATTCGAACTCTGGTAGTGAGAGGTGCTCCAGCAATAGGTGTATCCGGAGCTTTTGGATTAGCATTGGCAGTATTACAAAGTAATGCAACTACAAAAGAAGAATTAATTTCTGATTTAGAAAAAGCCAAGAAAATTCTCTTTGAAACAAGACCTACTGCAGTAAATTTAGGATGGGGTTTAAAAAAAATAATGGATATTGCAAAGTCTGGAGATTCTGTAGAACAAATTAGAGAATTAGTTATTTCTAAAGCCCAACAAATGGCTGATGATGATATTGAAATAAACAAAACTATGGGAAAAATTGGTTCTATTCTTTTTGATGATAATGATACGATAATGACTCACTGTAATGCTGGTGCATTAGCTACGGTTGCATATGGTACAGCTTTGGGCGTTATTCGTGCAACTAGAGAGAGTGGAAAAAATATCAAAGTAATAGCTACTGAAACTAGACCTGTTCAACAAGGTTCAAGATTAACTGCTTTTGAATTAAAACATGATGGCTTTGATGTCAGTCTAATTCCTGATACTGCCGTAGGTTATAGTATGGCAAATGGATTGGTCAACAAAGTAGTTGTTGGTGCTGATAGAATTGTAAAAACAGGTCATGTCTTTAACAAAATTGGAACATATCAAGTAGCAACAATGGCAAAACAACACGGGATTCCATTTTATGTTGCGGCCCCACTATCTACCATTGATATGGAAAGCAAAGTAGAGGATGTAATTATTGAGATGAGAAAAGGAACCGAAGTCACAGGAATAGGTGATAAAAAGACCGCTCCTGATGATATTAACGTGATAAATCCAGCATTTGATATGACTCCTCCTGAACTAATTTCAGGTATAATTACTGAGAAAGGTATTGCAAAGGCACCATTTGAAGAGTCTATAAAAAAATTATTCGAAGTAAACGATTGACGTCCATGATAAATCAAAGTTAAATTATCATATTATAAAATAAGTTTCTAGAATATAGAGTAATTACAACTAGATATTCTATAGTTCCTATATCCAACAAGTGTATTATATTTCCCATCTTAGACTAAATGAAATTGATGACTACAATGCAGAAAAAATTAATTCTTGTATCAGTATTGATAGTTTCTTTGGTCACATTATCGGGAATAGCACAACCCCAGATTTTTGCTGAAGAAACTGAAAAAAAACAATACACAAAAGCAAATGATATTGCAATTCATACTGTCTTTGATTTCAATGGGGAAGGGTAACTGAAGAGACAGATGGTTTCCAAGTTTTCAAACAAATATCTGGTTTTGATAGGATGAGTGAAAAACCTACTTTCAAATTAGAAGGAATTATGGACTTTGACAAACCACACTTGTATGAAGCAGCTGATATTACATCCAAGAGAGGTGTATATAACCTAGGTTATAATTATGCCCAGTTTGATGTTGATGTTTATCTTCACAAAAACGGTGAAACATTAAGACACTTCAAATATTTTGATTGCAGTGTACTTGATTACAAAGTCATCACACTCTTTGACAAAGAAGAAGGATGGACAACAAGTAAGGGCTTTGCAACAATTGATGAATTTGAGTTTGAATGCAATGGTTACTCACCAGGCAACCCATTACTTGATTTGATGAAAACAAATGGATACACATCTAACCAAGAAAGTAGTCTAGATTTGAGAGATACTCAAACCTGGTCTGATCTATACAGATAGCCTCAATGGCTTTTTTTATTTTTAAATTTCTTAGTTTCTAAGATTTGATAATAATTATGGTGTAATCCTAGTAAAGATTACGAAAATTGAACCAATGGGAAAATCTTAATGTATGAATAATCATGATTTATCCGTATGGAATATGTAATCATTATTGCATCGATCAGTGCTATGGCTGCTGCAGGTGGACTGATTTTTAATGCATATGAAAGGCATAGAGAATCAAAGATTGCAAGGGGAACATTTTAGTTAGAACTTGAAAAAATGTTTCAACATTATGACCCACTTTATCTTCATTTACGATTTCAAGGTGTGATTGGGTGTGTAAAGACGATGTGGGACCAAGTACAAAAGAAGACATAGCACAATTATGTGATTATCTCGGTTTGTTTGAACATTGTTACATTTTACTTAAACAAAATATTATTGATCTTGATACTTTTCAGGGCATATACAAAACTCGAATAATTGGTCTTTTATCTAACAAAATCATCCGAAAAGAAATCTCGAATGAAAAATGGGAAACATTTCATGAATTATTGCGTAAATTGGGATTGATGATACATGGTGACATTTTTTCTATTGATGAATGTAGAGAATATGTTAGTCATCGTACAACCAAATTCAAATAAAGATATTCGTAATCTTACTATGGATTACGAAAGTTAGTGAAATTCTAAACATAAGTGTTGGAAATGGTTGTCAATCAAACAAAGATTTGAAAAATCTAAAAATGTTTTCAAAGAAAGAGGTTTCTTCAGATGGTTCTTCATATGTATCGAGTACTTTACAAATTCCATTTATTAATTCAGTTCCAGCACCACATATAGATTCAGATTCAACAACAGCAGTAAGTTGAGAGTATACTGTTGACATAGATGTAATGATTTGAGATTTGTACTTTAGGAGAAAAATATCATCAAATCCACCTTCATTAGTACCAAAAAGATCTCCACGAGTATTACCAGTAAAATAGACATTATCAAGTGAGTCTACAACAAGGTTACCACCTACATCAAGCATAGAACTGCCAAATTGTTTTGTCCATAGTTCATTTCCATTGGTGTCATATTTTACAATAAAAGCATCGTTATTTCCAGCACTAGTTTCAAAAAGATCTCCATTAGTGCTACCTGCAACATAGACATTATCAAGTGAGTCTACAGTGATATCACTAGCAAGGTCATTAAAAGTACCTCCAAATTGTTTTGTCCATAGTTCATTTCCATTGATGTCATATTTTACAATAAAACCATCAGCAAACCCTGCATTAGTGGCAAAAAGATTTCCATCAGTGTAACCTGTGACATATGTATTATCAAGTGAGTCTATAGCAATACCCCCGCCACCATCAATAGAATCATTTCCAAACTGAACTGACCACTGTATAGATTCATCTTTTGGTTCAGAATTTATTGTGGATTTGGAGGAAGATTGTTTAACATCATCTAATTTTTCTACAAATGATGTTTGCCTTTTAATATCGTCATCAATACATGATTTTGATGTTGTTAGTTGATTTGGATCTATTGGGATAGATGTTGAGTCATCTTTATTTTCCAACTGTATGGCTTCTAAAGGAATTGTAACTATCTGGTAATGATCCAATCCCGGACTACTTGTTAAAATTCTTATTTGATATGTACTTCCAGGAGAGAAGGTGGGAGAAGATACTTTTAATTTCATTTTGATTGATGGTGTCTGATCAGTAGTGCATTTTACCACATCATCAATATCTACAATTCCTATTTCAAATGCAGAATTATACGGCTGACCAATCAAATTAATAAATTCATCATCTGAATGGACAGTGACTTTTCCTACATCAGATGGCCTTGAAGAGGAATCAACGATTTCTTTTACTATTATAGTGAAGGATCGAGAATCTCTGAGTCTTTCATAGAACAATAATTCCTGAGCGTTTGAAGAGGGATTCTCTGAATTAGAATCATAGATGTTCCACGAAAATCCAGAATAATCATTACTTCGAGCATTATTGAATTCTACATCAAGTATGATTTCATCAGTATCTGCAAATCTTGATGCATCAACTGTAAAGTTAGGAATATGAAGAGATGTAGTGTATTGGATATTTCCATCATTAGTTGTAGCAAGTTCTGTAAAAGAGTCGCTCCTCAATTGATATCCAGGATCAGATTCATAATCCAAATCAGTCAAAATTGTGATATGGTTTAGATTAGGCTCTGCAACTATTATTCTGTCATTGGAATCAACTGCAACTCCACGCACCTTTCCAAGTACATCATCACCGTAACCTGCCCTGCCAAATGTTGATACAAAGTTTCCTGCAGAGTCAAATATCTGGATACGGTGATTGTTAGTATCTGCAACTATTATTCGGTCATTGGAATCAACTGTTATTCCATTTTGACTATCAAACTCACCGTTACCAGAACCTTCACTGCCAAATGTGGATAGAGTAATTGCATCAACATCCTCAAACAAAATTATGTTAAAAAATAATACCGTAGAGAATATTATCAACAATATACTTTTGAAAGTATTTTGTAACTTCATAGGCACAACATGAAAAATATCTTATTTATAAAGACTGATACTATGTAATCCTCCACAATTGTTAAATTGTTATTACATGATGAAAATTTCCTCACATTCCATTTTTTTATCTTGGGAACAATCACAGACATGATATCCTTCATTAGTACAGATTAGCTGAAAAGAAGACTTTTGATGGAAGAAGATGTATGAATTGTGGATTTATTACAATACAGGGAGAATTCAAACCTACATTCCAAAAATTTCGTATCTAGTTTTCAAAGCTAAAACCTTGGTTATTTGTTAAAAATACAAGTATTAATCGAAGCTAATTAATAGAAAGTTTTTATTGTTTTTTAAACTGCAGTTTACAATATGAGTACAGTTTCTGCACAAGCAATTGAAGATTCTCTCAAACAATGCATGGATCCTGAAGTTCCATTAAATATTGTAGAGATGGGATTAATCTATGGAATTGATGTTGCAGAAAACAATGATGTTAATATCAAAATGACAATGACTACTCAAGGTTGCCCACTTCATGAAACTTTAGTTCAAGATGCAACAAGATATGTCAAAAAAGTTCCAGGAGTCAATAATGTCAACGTAGACATTGTATGGGATCCTCCATGGTCAATGGATAAAATGTCTGAAGAGGCAAAAATCAAAATCAAAAACATGGGTGCTGGACTGAATACCCCTGCACCAATTAACTATGAAACTGCATTACCACAAGGTGTTGGAAAACTAGTTCAACAAGAAGATGGTTCTATGGTCTTGGTAAATGAACATGAACAAGGCTTTATGGTAAATCAAGCAATTGTTGACTTTTGGAAGTCTTGTAACGGTCAACGTAAAGTTACCGAACTAGTTGAAGTATTTGCCAAACAAACAGGATTACAAAGAAACCAAGTAGAAAAAGAAGTAATGCAATTATTACAACAATTACGTGAGGGTGGATTAATTGCTATTGCAAGACAACCTGATATGCCAAATGTTGAATTTAAAAAATAATTTTAATCTAATCCTTGTTTAGGCCTACCTGATTTTTTTTCTTTTTTAGGCCTACCTACCTTACGTTCTTTTCTAATTCCTTTAGTTTTTTCTTTAAAGTCCATTCCTTTTTCAAAAAATTCCCAAATCAAAATTTTCACCAATTTTGAAATTTTTTGTTCAATATTTCGTTGATAATCAGGACTGTTTAAAATTTCGCCAATATTTTTTCCACCAATTGTGATATCTTTTTCTTCTAAAGCATCTGCAACTAATTCTTTTGCCAAAGTTAAACCTACATAGAATTTTACTCCTGAACGTATAATTTCATTAAAACTTAGTCCATACTTTTCCTTAATTCTCTCAATTTCATCAAATTCATCATCAGGAAATCTAGCTCGAAGCGTACTCCATTCTGTCATATTTTACAAATATTATCTATCCTAATAACTTCTTAGATTGTTGCTTTTAGAATATGTAATTAGAACTAGCACCATCAAAATTAATCACAACACCTGAAAGATACTTTATCTTATTCTCAATAATTGCTTTTACAAAGTTTCCAATCTCTTCTGGTTCTCCTAACCTTTTCATGGGTAGGGATTTTTTGAATTCTTCAACATTTTCGATTAATTCTTGAGTTCTGTCTGTATTGATTGGACCTGGTGCTATGTTTATACAGCTAATATTTTTTTCAGCATATTCTTTGCTTAAAATTTTAAAAACTTCACTAAATGCAGCACGATATGCTGAAGAAATTATCAATTTTGGATTTGGCTCTTTGATCACATTTGAACTAATCAAAAAGATGTATCCTTCATCATTAATTTTTATATTCTGCAAAATAGTACAAAATCCCAAAAATAACTGATTGTGATATAGTTTCCAATCCTCTTCTGTAATAACTGAGAATTGTTTTGGAGCAGGACCTCCTGTGTTTAAAATAAGAATATCTGTTTGCTTATGTGTTTCTAGAAATTTTTTTACACTATTCAAGTCTGATGTATCAATATCATTTTTGGAAGCTGCAAAAACATCAATTTCTATGGATTTTAGTGATTCTGAAATTGCTTTTCCTATCCCTCTTGATCCACCAAGAACAATTGCACTAGTCATATTGTATTGAAAATGGTGCTTGATAATTAAATCTCTTTAATTTCTAGCAAGAATGATCATTTTGATCACACAGGTGTTTACATCTAAAACTAATGTGTATTAATTGAAATGAGTCACGTCCACAAATGGATATATCAAGAAAATTTGAAAGAATGTAAAATTTGCACTGAAATAGAATTCGTCAAATAAGCATTCAAATCTCTTTAATTTCAGTAATTGTTCCCTGAACAGAATCCATCTTTACTATGGCTTTTTTTTCATCCCAGCCTAATGCAACATACCAATCCCCTGCATCATCATGATACTTTGTTTCTAGTGTTTTGATATCATCTGGTTTTACATCATATTTTTTTGCAATTCCAGAGACTGCAAGCACAATTGCTTCTTTTTCCTTTTCTAGCCTTCTTTTCATCAGACCAATTCCAGGACTCATACATCTTCAGATTGTCTTATCTAATATAGTTAATTAGTAAAAATTACCTATAGAATTCAATTTTTCAAATTGATAAATTACAATATTTCAAATAGTACTTATTTTAAAAAATAAAAATGAAACATATTTCAAATCTTATAAATTCTATTCTTGTACAACCTACAACTCTAGTTTCTTTAGTTTCTATTCTTGCAGTTTTTGGACCATTCATTTCAGTTTCTGGAGGATTTTGGGATGCAGTTAATCATTTGGTGAATGAACCTGAGTATTTTTGGAGTATTCAACACATGGTTGTATATTTTGGAGTTTCCTTGGTTGCATCTGCTGGTCTTTTGAGCATGATTCTTTTAATAAAAAAATCTGTACATGGAACTCTAAAAACTGGAATTTTACTTGTAGTATTTGGTGCTGTGATTCAACTAATTGCAGGTTTTGTAGATTCTGTTTCTCATGATGTGTATGGTATTGATGGGTTGATTTCATGGTCACATCAACCACTCGAATTAGGTTTAGTTTTAGCAGCACTTGGAGGATTTCTGGTACTAAAAAATAGAGAACATACCAAACTCAAAATTTTAATTCCATTTTCAATAATTTCTTTTCTTTTCTTTACAACTTGGCTTGTGTTTAATTTTGCTTTAATTTTTGGACATACAATACAATGTATCTATATTCACGTAATATTCTCATCAGGATGCTCAATTTTGTAATTTCTTAATTTGATAAACGATGAAATGACAATAATAATTCCTCCTGCAAAAGTCATAATTCCTGAATAAATCATTTCTTCCATCGCTGTATTTCCTAATTCTATTTGTATGTCAATTGGATGTTCTAATGTATTGACAACATTTATTGTATATTTTCCACTCTGATCGAAATCAAAATAACTCACAGACATTTTTGTTTCTATCTTTTTTTCTGAAATAATATTTTCATTATTATCTAATACTTGAACAAATATTTTATATTTTAGAAATTCAGGCATAAAAATTTTATAATATCCAATTCCATTCCCTTCAAAATTTAATTGAATTTTATGAGAGTGTTGTGATTCTACAGTAAACTCTTCTGAAATTTTATTACTTTCTAAAAATATCCCTGATGTCCAAATAATTCCTATTACGCTTAGTATGATTCCAATTTTGAACAGTGATATCTTCAAATCAATAATTTTGTAAATCATTTACCTAATAAGATAATCTAAAGGGCTCGGAGGGCTTCGATCCCTCGACCTAGCGGTTCGAAGCCGCTCGCACTATCCAGACTGTGCAACGAGTCCAAAGAAGTAAGATTTTAACAGGCCTAAATATCTGTCTAGATACTTTGAAGGTATCAAAAAAAGTAACTGGTGTTGAATATGCAATTCGAGATATCGTTTTAGCTGCAAGAAAAGTGCAACAAAAAGGAATGAAAGTTGATTATCTTAACATCGGTGATCCTGTACAATTTGGGTTTCAACCACCAAATAATGTTAAACAAGCTTTGATTGATGCAATTAACAAAGGAGAAAACTATTACTCTACATCTGAAGGTCTCTTGGAATTAAGAGAAGAGATTGCTAAAAAAGAAAATGCTAAAGGACTATCGATTTCAGCTGATGAAATTCTAGTTACTAATGGCGTTTCTGAAGGACTTGATATGGTTATTTCATCAATTGTAGAGGAAGGCGATGAGGTACTTTTACCAGGACCATACTACCCACCATATGCATCATATGTAAGACTGCATGGTGGAATTCCTATAGAGTTTGCAGTAGACATGAATAATTCTACATCTGACATTGATGATATTAAATCAAAAATTACCTCAAAGACTGTTGCTATTTGTTTGATTAGTCCAAATAATCCAACTGGTGTAGTGTTTAATGAAAACTCACTCAAAGAACTAGTAGACATTGCAAATCAAAATAATCTTTACATAATATGTGATGAAATTTATGATCAAATTATTTTTGATGAAAAATTTGTGGGAATTGGTAAAGTTGCAAGAGATTCACCAGTAATTATTCTTAATGGTTTTTCTAAAGTTCATCTCATGTCTGGTTGGCGAATTGGATACATTGCATTTAATCAATCACCACAACTTGAAGCAATCAGAGAACATCTTCCAAAACTGGCAAGAGTTAGAATTGCAACTAGTCTTCCAGTACAGCACGCAGCTTTGGAATCTCTTCGAGGACCACAAGACTACATTAGTCACTTTGTTACTGAAATCAAAAAACGCAGAGACTTGGTTGTAAAACGTCTCAATGAAATGCCTGGAATTTCTTGTTCCAATCCAAAAGGTGCATTTTATGCATTTCCAAAGATTGAAAACAATAGATTCAGTACAGATAAAGAATTTGTTACAAAATTGCTAGAAACAAAAAGTGTACTTACTGTTCATGGTTCTGGATTTGGTAAACAATATGGAAGCGGACATTTCAGACTTGTCTATCTTCCTAGTCTTGAAATATTGGATTCTGCAATGAACAAAATTGAAGAATTTGTTAGTCAGTAACTCCAAACTGAAAATTTTTCAGGGATTATTTCTATAATACAGTCAGTATCTTCTAGTAATTCTTTTGCAGATTTACTTTTTAGTGTCTTAAAGTATCGTAAAAGAATTTTTTTTGCAATTGTTTTTACTTTTTTATCGTCTAAAATTAAATTAGCGTCTCCTTGTCCCATCACCCCGTAAATATTTGGAGCATTAACTCCTACATCCACGCAAAATGAGGCTCGTTTGTTTGTTTTTACATTTTTTGCCTTTATTGTGTTAGTGTTTGTTCCTATGTAGATCTTTTTTTCACTATACAAATACCAAACAGGAGCAATATGTGGAGTTTTATTTTTATCAATTGTTGCAAGTCGTAACACTTTTTGTGACTTCAGAAATTCATCTCTTTTGTTCATGTTTTCTAAATCCTAATGCTATCATAAAAATCCCAAAGGCAAGCATTGCCATTGAAACTTTTTCATTTGTAATTTCTGCATTGAACAAAAAATCTTCAACAAATTCTGGTCCCCAAATAAACAACTGTCTGATTAGAACAATTCCTGCCATTACAGAAAAAAGTGTCCCAATTGCTGTAAACCAATTTCTACTTCGTCTATAGTATTCGTGACTCATGATTAATGAAAAAAATAGACTTAGACAATTTTAATGCCAGGATTTTTAATCTTATTTTTTATCATTGCATTTAGCAAAAGTGGCGTTGACATTTCTGCAAAATAAGATAATTCTACTGGTCCCAAGTAAATTGGTCTTAATCCTTTGATTTCATTTATCAATCCATTTACCACCTGAACTGACTCATCATCATCTCCACATACAAAGATGTCATAATCAAGTTCCAATGTTGGATTGACAAGTTTCTTTTCAGAAATTACATGGAATGCAGAAACTAATTTTGATTTATTCTTCATGTGCTTTGATACTAGTTGATATGAAAATGGTTTGTTTTCTTTAATTGCTACACATTCAAATCCCACATCTGTTTTAGTCATTGGAACAATTGGAGATACAACAACACAACTATCTTTGATTTCAGATAACATTCCAGAACATGTAGAATCAATATTCTCATATGGAATTGATAAAATCAAAACATCACTTTCTTTTGCAACTGTAACATTATCATTTCCGGAAATTGTTCCCTTTATTTCTCCAAATGCTTCTTTTACAAGATTAGTATATTCTGCTGCTGAATCAGATGCTCTTGAAGCATCTCTAGAGCCAATAATTACATCATGGTTTTGTGACCATCTTAAAGCAAAACCTTTACCCATTCCACCAGTTCCACCAATAATTCCTACTTTCATGATAATCTATCTGACAATGTTATTATTATCTCTATTTGAATTTCGATCAAATTGGGACAAATAATTTTTCTTAGACACGGTCAGGCAAAAAATAATACTGAGAGAATTTTAGCTGGTAGAACAGAAGGTGTTCCATTAACTGATATTGGAATAAAACAAGCTGAACATACTTCTCAATTACTTGAACACATGAACATCTCTACAATTTATTCTAGTCCTATACAAAGAGCAAAACATACTGCAGAAATTGTTGGAAAACATAATTCACTTGATGTTACAACTGATGATCGTCTAATTGAACTTGATATGGGAAAATTTACTGGCATGCCATATGATGAAATTTTTAACAGTCATGGTAATGTCTTTATGAAATTCTATAATGGTGATCTTGAAATTGCTCATAATGGAGTTGAAACTTTCTCAGATGTCAAAAAACGAATTCTAGGAATAGTTGATCACGTAATTGAAAAACATCCTGATGAGAATGTACTACTTGTAACTCATATGGACCCAATCAAAGCAATGCTATCAACTGTTATTGATTTATCTCCTACTAATCTTTACGAATTAATTTTACCCAATGCATCTCTTGCCATCTTTAGAGAAAAGGATAGAAAATTTTCACTTTCAGGACTTAACGTAATGGATACATCACGTTTCGATCAAGGTTGGTAGTTAGTAATCTTGAAAACCCTTAAATAGAAAAAATAAGTTTCGTCAATCAATCGCTAATGGAAAGGATTATTGGATTATTCTTAGTATTGGCAGTTTTAGTAATGATTCCTGCTATAGATTTAGCATTTGCTGCAGGTGACGAGCCTGGAGAATATCTTGATCGTAGAGTGATTATTTGGAACTTGTTCTTTAGAATGATGACTGTTGCCTTTACAGTTGGTGCAGTAGTGGCAGGAACAATGATTTGGTTAGTTTGGAGATTCAGAGAGTCTCACCCAAAAGCAAAACCAACTGCATATGAGGGGACTGACTGGTAGAAATGAGTGGACACTCTAATTGGCCTGAATGGATTTACGTTGCAGTTGTAATTGCATTAATGGCATGGGTTGGAGCAGAAGCATGGGAAGCAGAGAGACTTATTGAACATGTTCCTGCAGATGCTGAAGTAATCAAAGTAACCGGACAACAATGGTTCTGGACTTTTGAGCATGAAGATGGAACAAAAGAAATTGGTGAACTGCATGTTGAAGTTGGAAAGGCATACAAATTTGAGATAATGTCAAAGGATGTAATTCACTCTTTTAATATTCATGATTATGTTGTTTTACTTGATGCAGTTCCAGGAAGAGTCAATGTTGTATGGTTTGCTCCAGATGCAGTAGGAGAACATGATATTCAATGCAGAGAATATTGTGGCTTGATTCACTATAATATGCGTGGAACTCTCTATGTGGAGGAACCATCAACTTGATAATATTATTATCACAACTTTCTATTGTTCCAAGCGAGGAGATTAACTAATGGTTCTAGAATTAGCAAAGCCACGTCCAATTTGGCAAATAATGTTCTCAACACATCATACTGATATTGGTTTACTCTATCTTATTTCCTCACTAGCATTCTTGTTCTTAGGTGGTTCATTAGCACTTGCAATCAGAATAGAATTGTTCTTGCCTAATGTTGAAGGAGCTGGACAAATTATTGCAGATTCAATGACCTTTAACAGAATCTTTACTGTTCATGGTACAACACTAATCTTTTTGTTTATCATTCCTTTTGCATCTGCAGTTGGTAATTACTTTGTTCCAATAATGGTTAGATACAAAGATATGGCATATCCAAAACTCAACGCAATTGCGTTTTGGATGATTCCACCTGCAGCTGCACTAGTGTGGTTAGGCTTTGCAGACTTTACTTGGTACGCACAACCACCATACTCTATCATTAGTGCTCCAGGCCCAGCAGCTGATATGTGGATATTTGGATTAAAGATTTTAGGTGTTTCATCAGTACTTGGTGCCATCAACTTTGTAGTTACAATTCTCAAATGTAAGCATCCAGACATGTCAATTGGTCAAGTCCCGCTTTTAGCTTGGTCATTTCTGGCAACATCTGTGATTATCATTGTTGCAATTCCAACATTTGCTGCAGCACTTTTGATGCTTTTAACTGACAGATTAGGTATTAGTGGATTCTTCAATCCTGCAATGGGTGGTGATCCAATTGCATATTCACACTTGTTCTGGTTTACATTCCATCCAGAAGTATACGTTTTGGTAATTCCAGCAATTGGTATGATGTATGAAATCATTCCAAGATTCTCAAGAAAACCAATCTACAGCTACAACTCTGGAGTCTTTGCGTTTGTAATGCTATCTCTTGTAGCTTTTTCATCATGGGCACATCATATGTTTGCAACAGGAATGTCATTTACTGAAAAAACAGTCTTTATGGTAGGAACTCTTGCAGCTGTTCCAGCATCTGCAATGCACGTGTTCAACTTTATTGCAACAATGTGGAATGGCAGAATCAAATTTGCAACACCAATGATGTGGGCAGTTGGAGGAATTGCATTGTTCTTTGCTGCAGGTGCAGGTGGTGTAGTTAACAGCGCAATGCCATTAGACTTTTCAACACATGATTCATACTGGGTAGTTGGTCACTTCCATCTCTTTGTAATGGGTACTATTGCATTTGGTTCAATTGGTTATCTCTACTACATGTTTCCATATGTCACAGGTAGAATGTACAATGAAACTGCAGGTAAGATACACTTCTTCTTGTCATTTGTAGGAACAATACTGGTATTCTTTACACAACACGTACTTGGTTTGTATGGCATGCCAAGGAGAGTTTATGATTATCCTCCAATCCCAGAATGGATTGCAATGAACCAGATTGCATCTGTTGGTGCAATGATTATTGGTATTAGCATGGCAATCTTCTTGGTAAATATGATTTATAGTTCAGCTAAAGGAAAACTTGCAGATATTCATGACCCATTTGGTCTAGGTGGCAAGTATTACTATCCATTTGAGGCAAAGAACCCACACCATTAGGAGAAAGAAATGAGTAACGAAACAGAACACCCAATTGGCGAAGCACCACATCCAGTATACAGAACAACTGCAGAAAGAACTGGAAAAATGATGATCATTATGTTAGGCATTTGTATTGTTGGTGGAATAATTTTCTTTACAATGTGGGACTATTGGATTTCAGAACCTGCTCCAGTTGTAGCAATGATGGCCGGAGAAGTAGATCATGCAGCTCCTGCAGCAGCAACTGGCAAGACCATTACACAAGATCTTACATTTATTGAATCTGATGACTTTAGGACTTTGGCATTTAATGCATTGCCGAGTGAGACTGGTAATAATCCAACAATTCAGATGAATGTTGGAGATACAGTTGTCTTTAATGTAGACAATGGAGGAATATCATTCCATTCATTTGGTGTTACAAAAGCTGATGAAGGATTTACAGGAATTATTCCTGATAGTGAAATTGGCGCTGCATCAAATCCATTAAAACCTGGAGAGGGTGGTTCTTCTGAATTTATTGCAGGTGAGGAAGGAACTTACTATTACATCTGTACAGTTCCTGGTCATAGAGAACAAGGAATGGTTGGAGAAATCATTATAGGTCCTGCACAAGGCGGTGGTTCTTCTGGAACAGCAGCAGCTCCAACAGGTGTATCTCATGAATTTACTTTGGACTTTATAGAATCTGATGACTTTAGGACTTTGGCATTTAATGCATTACCTGGTGAAGATGGTCACAATCCAGAAATCCGTGTGAATTCTGGCGATGAGGTAACCATTACTGCCACTAACATGGGTAAATCATTCCATTCATTTGGAGTTGTTTCAAACCCTGAAGACTTTAACAGTGTAATTATGGACTCTGCAATTGGTTCAATGTCAAATGCATTAAAACCAGGCGAAGGCGATAGTATTACTTTCACTGCTGGTGTCCCAGGAGCTTACTACTACATTTGTACTGTTCCAGGACATGCATTACAAGGCATGCAAGGTAGCTTTATCGTAGAATAGTTTTGGCAATTCAATATCTTGCATTAGTAACAATGATTGTTTTGTATTCTCTAATGTTTATTGGAGGGTATATTTCAGCTGCTGGACTTGGTCTGACTTGTCCTGAGTGGCCACTGTGTCCAAGTGGGGTAATGCCTTCTGAAGAATATTTTATTGAATGGACTCATCGATTAATTGCAGCAACGACTGGAGCATTAGTAATTGCAACTATGGTTGCCTGTCTAATTAACAAGAATGCTGACTTGACGATCAAAGTAACAAGCTCACTTGCAACTGTATTTGTTATTACTCAAATCACTCTTGGTGCTTTGGTAATTGATCTGAAACTACATGCGGTTTTAGTTGCAGTTCATTTGGGAATTGGAATATTGTTATTTGCAATGGTGTTGTTAACTACTTTGTTTGCATTTAGAATCTCTAGAATTTCTATAGAGTCTAAAGTTTAGATTTTTTAAATTTTTTTGTAAAGTAAACATACCCAACAGTTACTGCAAGAAATAAAGCGCCTATAGCTATTGCAATGAAGAAGATATATCCAAATGGATTTTGTGTTCCCATGTTAAATGTATAAGTTGTAATTCTTTGATTTTCTCCAATATTGTACAAGTCAACCTTTACAATATGGTTTCCTGAATTTTTCCATACATAATCAATGTCCCAATGAGATCCTTCTATGTGTGTTACAGGAATTGTATCTATTAATTCTTCATTATAATAAATTCGAATTCCCATAGTAAATCTATCAACTTCTGTATATTCAAATCCCTCAGATACTCTTACCAAAAATGTAGATGATTCACCAATTTGTGGAAACTCTGGTAATGTTGCAACTTGTACTCTATAACCTGCTTCAAATTTTTCACTAGAATTAAACATTGAATGAGCGAAAGCATCTGCAAATAATGTACTAAATGAAAATAACAAAATGAAAATCAAAAAAATTGATCGCTTTTTAGACATTTGGATTGTCATAGAAAATGGATAAATATATTGTAAATCAATTTCTTTACGAAAATCTTCAAAACCTTTAAATCCTAAACGACGAGAAATTGAGTCGTGACCTTAGTTACAAAGTCTATTGATATCAAAACACCAGTAGAGAATGTTTTTACCTATTTTGCAAGACCTGAACACATTTCTGATCAGATTAAAACTGATGTAGTAGGTATGACAGTCGTTCCTATGGATATCAAAGAAGGAATGGGTGTGGGTACAACTTTTAGAATTATTGGTGACTTTAGCGGTAAACGTCTAGAGTGGGATTGTGAGACAACTGAATTTATTAAAAATGAAAGAATCTCTGCAAAGCAAATTGAAGGTCCTTTTAAAAAATGGCAAATTACCAATGAATTCAAAGCATTAGGTGATAATCTCACTAGAATAACCATGTCAGTAGATTATGTGATGCCATTTGGTCCGCTAGGAGCAATTTTGGATAAAGCAAAATTTGCAAAATCTGCTGAGAAAGGTATGGAGACTGCTCTTTACAATGTCAGAGGTCTACTTGAAGGAAATGGTTCAATTCCTGTATACATTACTCTGGATGCATACCAAAAGATCCTTGTCGAAAAGAAAAAGATGAACGATGTTCCAGTTTCAACTGTACTAACAGCAATTCTTAAAAAGTACAATGAAATTGAAGCAAAAGCACAAAACTAGATTTTCCTTTATTTTACAATCTTAAGATTAATAACAACTCTGGGCTAATTCATTTTGGTGGGTCTATGGCGCAGCCAGGTAGCGCACCGGACTCTTAATCCGGTTGTCGAGGGTCCGAATCCCTCTAGACCCGCTTCAATAATGCCCTATTTTAAGACCCATTACAATTATAACATAAATGAAGATAGGAAAAGATGAATTAATAGAACTAGACAATGAACCAATAGATCTATTTTATCAAGGATTCAAATCTAAAGCAACAAGAGATACTTACACTAGAAAACTAAAAAAAATATTATGTGAATATTTGGAAGATATTTTAAATGGAAGTTTTGAAAATAGAGCCAAACAATTAGTTAGTATTACAAATAACAACAACCAAGAATCAACTAGAATTATATTATCTTTATCAAAAATGTTAAAAAATAGAACTGAAAAAAATAAAACAGATAAAGACTATCTTAACCCAAGTTCATTTAATAATTTTTTCAAGCCAATAAAAAAATTATTTGATATGAATGGTGTAACTATAGTATGGAAACGAATCTATGCAACATATCCAGAAAATGATAATCTTAGTGATGGTAGAGGCTACAGTAAAGATGAGATTAAAACTATGTTGAAGTTTGGGTAGAAAAAGACGCCCTAAGTGGAATACTGTTACCAATTACTAAACATTATCATCTTAACCTAATGGTCAATCGCGGTTACAGTTCCATTACTGCAATGTTTAATGCTTCTCAAAGATTACAATATGAGATAGATAAGGGAAAACAATGCACTATACTCTATCTTGGAGACCATGACCCAAGCGGTCTAGATATGATACGTGATATCAAAGAGAGAATGAAGACTTTTAGAATTTATGATTTAGACATTAAACAGATTGCACTAACACAAAAACAAATTAAAAAATACAATCCACCACCAAACCCAGCAAAAGAAAACGACCCTCGTGCTAAATGGTATATGGAAGAATTTGGACATACATCTTGGGAATTAGACGCATTAAAGCCAGATGTTCTAAACAAGTTACTACAATCAGAAATAGAAAATCTAGTTGATATGGATTTGTATAATGAAATTATAGAACAAGAAGAAGAAGACAAAAAACTATTACTTGAAACTATAAGGGGTGTAAATCTTTAAATGAAAATAAGAAAAGTAAGAAATTGTATAGTTTGTAATGTTGAAACAGTGAGGGTGTTAACAACATCAAATAGAAAAACATGCTGTAATAAATGCTCTAGAATATATTGTGATAGAGAAGAAATTCTAGAACGTAAAAGAAAATACCAAAGAGAACACAGTAAAAAACCTGAAATTAAACAACACAGAAAAATATATTTTAAAAAGTATAGACAGACACCAAAAAGTAAACAATACAGAAAAGAGTATATGAGTAAATATACAAAAACAGATGAATTTAGAGAACATAGAAAAATACGAAGAAAAATATCAGATAAAATTCGTCTCAACAAACCAGAAGTAAAACGTTACATGAAACAATACAGAAAAGAATACAGACAAAGATGTAAGGTTAGAGATTATCTAGTAAATTCTTTGAAACAATATCTAAAAACACTTGAATTAAAAAATGATGAAAATTATACCATAAAAAAACTTCATAGTTTTAAAGAAATCATACAGGTGTTAACATGAATAATTTCAATAATTCTTCTAATATTGAATTTGGATTAGATTATATTCTAAGGCATTTTGATAGTTCATTTCCTAGAAAAATATCAACTATGCTGACAGAAAACAAACAGGTACAAGTTTACTCAAAAGGTGAAGCATTAGATTATTTTATAAAATCAAATTTTATAGACTGTAGAATTTCTGCTTTTGGATTAACAGAGATAGAACATGAGAAACCTAACTTAATTTTTGTAGATCTAGATGATAAATCAGCATTAAATGAAACATTGGCACTATTTCATAAAGAGATTGATGGTATTCCTCTAGTTCTAAACACTGATAATGGATATGCAATAATTCAGCCAATACAAATCATATCATTATCAAACGTAACACTAAAACAAAAACGCATTTTTGATGTATCAAAGAAATTTCTACAGTTTGCAGAAAGATATCTATCAAACCATAAATGCGATACTGGGAATCATCCTAGTCTAAAATCTTGCATGATTCGTGTACCGTATTCATATAATAAAAAATCACTACTACAAGGAAAATCAAAAGATGAATCCAAAGTATCAATTCATTCTGAATGGGATGGTATCAGACCAAATGTTAATAACTTGCCATTTTTGAGACACTTGAACAAACTTGATAGATTATACAAAAAAAGAAGTAATAATTTTTCAAGCAAAGATGAAATTGTTTACATTGAGAAAATATTAAAAGTCAAAATCACTGATGGTAAAAAAAGAATATTTGCTTTAATTTTATGTCCTTATCTAGTTAATGTAAAAAAATTAACGCTTGAAGAATCCGAAAAAATAATATTAGATTATTTTGAAAATTCTATACCAAGACAGTCAATTAATTACAAACTCAAAGAAGTTTACAAAAAAGGAATCTTACCTTACAGTTTAGAAAAAATGAAAACAAATGATTCTGAACTATACAGTATAATTTTAGATTCAGGGGTTTTAGAAAAATGACACTTTGTAAAAATTGCCAACATGACGAAGATAATCATAATATGAACGGTGTATGTTTTTTTCAAGTAACTCCCAAAACGGAAATTCCGATATGCTGTAAATGTATGAGGTTTAAAAATTGATTTTACAGAATTTAAAACAAAAAGAAGATTGGGAATTACCTAATGAGCATTTTGATTATATCTGTAATAATTATGATGTAAATCCAAAAATAGATGCATGTGCAAGTAAACAAAATTCAAAATTACCTATCTTCATAACAAAGAAACAAAATGTATTAGAATTAGATCTAAAACGTGATTTTTACATAAACCCACCTTACAAAAAGAAAGGACTGAATAAAAACCACAAGACAGGGGGAAAATATTTTAACAAACAAGGAATAGAGGATTTTAAAATATGCATACACTCAACATCATAAACACAATATTACAGTAACATTATTGATTAGGTCTGATTCTTCAAGTTCTAAATATTTTCAGAAATACATAGGTGAGACATTAAAAATTCAAAAAAAGAATCATGCAGAAGTAAATTTTTATCCGCATAGAATTAGATTTATGTATAAGAAAAATACATTAGTGGTTCACAATTTTCTAATCTAGTAATAATTTGGAGATGTAAAAAATGAATAATTGGATAATAATTACTGCAAAATTTAATTCAAGTTGTTATGAATGTGGTGAGACAATACAAAAAGATGAAACTGTTTACTGGAAAAAACATTATGGCGTAAAGCATTATCCTGAATGTATAATTGGATTTAGAGAAGATAAGACAGAATTAATCATACATGACAAGCAAGATGAGGACTTTTATCTAAGATGAAATCATATGATTATTTTTTGTATAGTTTTCTTTCAGATACTAGTGAAAAATATTTTTTAAAATGGTGTTTTAATCAAGTTAGAAATTACAAAAAATCAAACTTATCTAAAATAAGAGGGGGTGATAATGTATAATGATGTTAGATAGAGAACTAGATGGGGAGTTCATAAAGGAAAACCAAATTACAAAATTCGTAATTCTTGAAGAGGCAAAAATTCCCGACAATGGATTTAGCAGTACAGTAAAAGCAAGAGTTCAATGCAACGACAAAAAAGAAACCATTGGGATTTGGACTTTGAACAAACAATGTAAGAACTCATTGATTGATAAATTCGGAAGTGATTCCATAAAGATGATAGGTTCAGAAATACCAATATTGCCAGAACCTTATGGGCATAGAAAATTCACAATCAATGTGAATGAAATAGAATTGATGAAAAAACAATCAACAATTACACAGTAGATATTTTATCTACTTGTAATTTTTTATTTTTTATGTTGATTCTTGTATGCAGTTTTTTCTTAATTCTACTGAATACTCACGAATTGTTTCTGGGTGAAGTCCAGCATATTCAGAAAGTTCTAACAGTAATGAGGGATATCTTTTTTTGCATGCTGAATAGTTGCGATTATTTCCTTGATATACTAATCCCATACTGCAATTTTTGTGCTTTTCTGAATCAATGTCTGAACTACAATAACAACACAGGCTCAAGAATCACACCTAGATAGTGGCTTCTAGAATTTTGTATTGGGTGATAACTAATATTTACATAGCTATCTGAATGTACATTTTTAACATTCAAAATAATATTCAATAATAATCACAGTTATCATATCAATCTTACTCTCAAAATAAACAGAAAAAACCATCAAGAAATTTACATTAGAAAATAATCAATCATGTCATAATTGATGTGTATTTAGAAATGTTAAAAATGGTGAAATTGAAAAGTTTTTACAAAGTTTCCATAAAGTTGACATTAATTATAACCAATAGTTGTTTTTTATTTACGAGTAGAGTATACGATAGTTTACTAGTGTAAAATGTTCATTTGATGGAAATTTAGTGTTTTTGATGGAAATAACATGGAAACTCACTCACAAATTTGTTTTAATTATGGAAATTCTCAAAGTTGCCATTTTCTATGCGTGATATTCAACACGGCAGTTTTGATATTTTTTTAGGAATTGACACATTACAATAATGGAAATTTTGAATAAAAATGGAAATTCTTAAACATCGAAAATATATGGAGTTGCTACACTAGATATTATCAAAGTATCACCTTAGAACTACCTAGTTATTGATGCAATAGTTCATCAAGTATCACGTTTATAGATCTAGTAAATATCATCTTTCCATACACCTGTTAAAAATTACTTGTGATGATAATTATAGGTAATTCCTCATCACCATAAACTTGATGTGCTTGAAATAAGATAATTAAAGCAGTTTGAATTTAGTACATGGCCACTACTAATTTCGTACCTATTAATTATTGATGAAATACTTTGATGGATAATTCATCTGTTGACCTTTTTTATATCCATATTTGTAAATTCTTCAATTAATAATGTCCTATTATCAAGTTCTAAAGTGATTGCTACCTTTTGCATATTTTCAATATGTCCTTTTAGATATTGAAAAATCTCTAGGGCTTCTGATAGATCTTTAAAATAAGCAGGGATTACTTTTTGTATTTACTGCTATATTGATGGTGATTTTAGAACTTATTATAAATACTTCATATATTGATATTTTGTAATATGGAAAATCCATTATCAATATTAGCAGAACTCATCCTAAAACAGATCATTTTGTAAACATTTGATGATAATACAGATCTAACAATGACATCTTCAAATCTTTTACATGATTCATAAAGAAATGTCAGATCTTCAATGGAGTACTATTGCACC
>JACERO010000072.1 GCA_013911135.1 Candidatus Nitrosopumilus sp.
GGTATCAAATGAGTTGTGATTCACATTTGATAAAATGATACACTATCATCAAGCTTTTTCTATCGGAATAATTTGATTGAATAATTGATAGTTTCTGATCTAATTTGAGTTACTTTCCCATCTACTGTCTACTGTTAATGAATCAAAGAACAACTAAACTCGTCAGGGTCGCCAAGAATGGTATGGCGTGTGTCTGAAAAATACATTTCCCTCGGATACATGGGTTCAAATCCTATCCCTGACGGGTTTATACTTGACATAAAAGTACATTCTTTAAAAAGTTTCATTATTGTTTTCCCATTCTGTCATGATATTTTTTCTTTAGTGCCTTGTTTTTGGGTTTGTTTTAGTCTTGTGGAACAGCAGGGACAGTGAGTCCCATTCCATGTGATGTAAATATTGCACAGACTGCATCTTTTCTTGTTTTTGCCATAGTTTGTACCATCAGAGGAGCGTGTGGAGCGATACTTTGCACAAATTCTGTTGCAGTTAGCCATCTCTTTTCTCTCCTGAAACTTTTCTGAAATCTAAATTTTTGTTTTCAGACAAAATCGCTTTGAGGCACTTTATTACTGCTTGCCTTCATTGTTTGGTTTTAGTCATTTATTTTGTGATTTACTAAATTATAATGGATTTTCTTGCGAATGATGCTTTTCTATCTGAATTGTTTTTTCTGTATCTGATTCTTTCCTTGATTCTTTTTCTTTCTTTAGGATCTAAATTTTTGAGATATTCATAGAGGCATTCTGTAGTGAAATTCAAAATTTCTTCTTCTTTGGCAATACTATCTCCTGTTTCAATTTTTATCAACAATGGAGTTGTGGTTCCATGCCTTGCAGCAATAGGGAGTATCTTTTTGGCATTATTGTATATTACTTGTCCTGAAACATTTTCTAAAATTACACAGTCTGTATGAATTTCTGATTTGCCATTACTCACAACAATCGGTTTTCCAGTTTTCACATTTGATTTTTTGTAAAATATGCCAAGAATCATTATTTAGTAGAATGTATTTCTGTCAAGTTTTGAAGAATCTATCTTTATCCATATTTTTCTTTTGGGAAGTTTTTTCTTGATGATTTTTTCAGAATCTATTGTTTTTTTGCCGAATCGTGGAACTGGTTCTGGCTTTCCCTGATACTTTTTGCACCCATTTGCTATCATACCAGGTTCCAAATCAAATCTATCCAAACCTCCAAGCCATTTTAGTTGAACCGAACAACAAGGGCATATGCCAAATAATGCACAGGAATTTCTAGGGTTCATACTCCCACGTCTGCTTCTTTTGTGATGGCATCCTTCGATTTTACACAGCATTGCTTTAGGAATTCTCTGATATCTTCAAGCGTTCTCTAATCTCAAATACTGTATTGCTGAGTTTTTGTTCTGAGTTTATTCCAGTGATGACAGTTTTTCCGCTGCCAAATACAAGATATGCTGCAACAAGAAGGAATTCTTTGATTTTATCTGATAATGCAGAGTCTGTATATGTTGTTTCTTTAGACAAGGATTATAGTTTGTTTTGTAAAATATGAATTGCATGGTCTAGACTGTACACTCTGATAAGATGTGTCATGTCTATCTTTTTTGGAATGATGTCTTGATTCCAAGGCTGGTTGTATAGTAATACGGATTTTCCAGCATCAAAGATCTTTATAGCATTAATTGGACTATCATCTATGAATGTGTCATAATCCAATTCTTCTTTGTTTTCTGAAAAAATAATATTGTTATATGATATTTTGTGTTTTTTAAGAAATTTTTTGATTCTTTATGTATGGGTGTAATGGCAGTTACGATATCCAACTTGTAATATAATTCTGATAATATTTTTGTTTTTTGAGACAACATGAATTCTGTTGGCTCTAATTGATTCCATTCTTCCCAACATTTCTTGAATATTTTACGTGAATCATCATGTGTTATGTTCCAACTTTTGTAAAAATCATATTCTTTTATTTTGTTGTATGATAATTGCAACTTGTATTTTTCAGAATAGTCTTGGTCAAATATTTGAATCTATTTTTTTACCGTATTTGACAACACGCCATCAAAATCTATTGCTATGCTCATTTTGTGTAAGTATTTTGAAATTTAATGAAAGGCCTTTCTTGACAGAACACCATAGAATCATTAAAAAGTTTTATTGTTTTTTCATTCTGTCATGATATTTTTTATTTAGCTGATTTTTTGATGCAGGCAATTCTGTTACAGATCACTTATTCTCAAGTTTTTTGTTGTTTGAACTGCTACTACATGTCTCAGACATAACAGGTTTATGATATCTTTCCAGCTGGATTTGACATTATCAATTGTTTTTTGGCTGATATTGCAACTATATGCAATGATTTCTTGTAATGGTTTTGGGTTATGTATGGTTGAATATGCTGCAATGTATAATGCAGCACCAACTATGCCTGATGGTGATCTCCCTGATGTCATATTCTTTTTGTTGGCATGCTGAAATATGCTATTTGCCAAAATAATGGTCTTTTTTGAGAATTTCAAATCAATGCCTGTTTTGTAGATGGATTTCTCAATTGATGATTTGTGGTCTGTAATTATATTGAATTTTTCCCTGATCAGCCGTGCATATTTCCAAAAAATCTTTTCTTTTGAGAGAGGGAACCTTTTTTCAAATTCTTTTCTGCTTATCTTGTTTCCTGAAATGTCATATGCAAAATAAAGCAGTGATAACTGAAATGGCACTATCCGTCTCCCACTATCAATTTCATTTTTGGTTGCTTTTCTGCTAAGATAGTACGTGATATTTTGCATGTGTTTGGGAATGGTATGTTGGCCCAAAATTATTTCCAAGGCTTCAAAATTTCGGCATGTTTTTGAATCCTTTTTGTTTGCTACACGGAGTCTTTGCTGCCAAATGTTTATTTCTGATGATTCTTTTTGGTATGGGTCTACAATTGTACCTAATCCATAATCATGGTGTGCTGCATTAGTTGACATGTGATGATGAATTTTATTTGGTTCGTCTAGAAAAGTTTGTGGAGCTTTTTCATCAACTGTTTTTTCAAAAATTACCATTCCACAACATGCACAAATTTGTTCGCCTGTGGTATTGTCCTGGATGATTGTTGATAGATGTTTCATTTTTGGATATCTTTCAGATGATCTTGCTATTGCAATTAGTGAGTGTAATTGATTCTAGTTCTTGACTGTTTTTCCAATGTCTTTGCACTGACATTTTATGTATTGTTTCAAAATGTTCAGCAGCATCAAGTAATTGCTGGCTGAATGTTAATGCTGTAAAATAGATATTGCATTTGGCACAATGAACGGGACCTACATCTTTTAATTCCACTTCTTTTATCATTTTCAAATTATTTTCTGGTTCTTGTTTATCACTCATTAGATGATTTGGTGTTATTATTGATTTGAAAATATCTTTGAAACGTCTTTTAGGAATATTTGTAATTGTATAAAGTTTTTAAAGTCTTGGAATTTGTCGCTTTTCGTTTGTATGAAAATCCGTTTGCATTTCCCGCATTGAAAATATCCGTTAGTTGATGGTTCCAAATTTTTTGTTTTGCAACAATCATCAAATATTCCAAAAAATCTCATTTTGCTAATATCTCACTCTTAAATTTTTTACAGCTTCTTCAATTGACGGATGTCTTTCATAGAATCTTCCTTCTCTTTGTCTTTCTGAAAAAAAGATGTCAAGATATCTGAAACTGCATGGCTTTACATCCACTCGTACTGCCAATTCATGGGCCAATATTACCAAAGTTGTTAGTTTGTCACTATCAAAAGTTGACATTCCGCCAAACAATGTACCTCTAATACATGATTCTTTAGAGTATTCAAATTTCTCTTTCTGAGTTGATGGGAAATTATGCAATCCTCCAAACATGTAAGATAAAATAATCAGTGATTTTTTTGCAAGACTCGATAATTCCTTTCCTTTGGAATAATAACTAATTTCACCAAGATCACTTCTTGATAATTCAGGCCGGGTTGATTCTTGTGCCATTTGTTTTTTAACTCCTAGTTAGATTTTGGCTGTATCTACCATCATCCTTTTTGAGATGTCCTTTATCTAGCAGTAGTTTTAGTTTTGTAGGTATGTTACATTTGTGAATCATTCCCCATTCATCCATCAAATCTTCTGAAGAAAAGGATCTGATTGAATTTCCTTTCTTCAAAAAGAAAAGTAATGTATCTCTATTTCCTTTAGTATGTAACGACATAATATTTTGGATTCTCTTGTTTTTTAATAGTGGATATTCAGATTCATCAAAGGATTCTAACTTTTCTTTGATAACTTTTGGTTTCTCAATTCTAACAATAGATTTTCTTTGTGTAGGTTTTGGTTCAGTAACTTGAGAGATTACCTTGTCAGAGATTCCATCTCTGTGTAGTATGATTTTAAATCCTTTATCCATTATTCCAAAGAGTCTCTTATGATCAGTTTGATACTCTGCAACTGTCATTATGATGTGGCCTATTCCCTTGGTGTTTTTTCCGTGAAGTAATCTTGTAAATCTCTGAAGCTCCTGTCTTCTGGAGCCATGAAGCCAAGAGATTTCAATTACTTGCTCAATGTCAGGCAAGCTAACACCTTCATCTCCAATTCTAGAAACTACTGTTTGGAGATTATCCAGAATTTTTTCTAGTCTTTGTTTGGTATCTCCATATACAAACGGAATGTCAAATCTTTTGGATGCTAATTTTCCCATCTCAATTGAATCAGAAAATACTATGTACTTCTTTTTTAGAGCCAGTAGTTCTCCAAGCTGCTTCCATCTTTCAGTTTCATTTTTTACAATCCAAACATGAAGATCAGGATTTTGAATTATTTCTAATTTTTTAAAGTGTTCCCATGATAATCCTACTGGTTGACCTGTTAAAGCAAAAATGTAATTCTCTCTGTCATCTTCTCTTTGTGGAGTAGCTGATAATCCTATGATGTAATCAGTAACTATGTTAGTTAATTTTGAGAAAAGATTTGCTGGTAAATGATGAGCCTCATCAATTATTTTTCCTTTGTATTTTTTCTTGCTTCCGTGAGTAATTGCAGATTGATAGGTCATGACATCTACATCTTCTCCAACCACAAGATCAGTGTAAAGTTCAATTCTCTCAATCCATTGTTCAACTAATAGTCTTGATGGAACTGCAACAAGCCAAGGACCTTTTGTGTGAGTCATGACATACAAGCCAAGAAATGTTTTTCCAGTCGAAGGAGGAAAGAAAGCTCCAATGTTAGAATATTGCAGGAATGTTTCGTATGCTTTTAGTTGATAGTCTCTTGGTTTGAAATCATATTTTCTTTCAATTAGGTCTTCTTGTGCAATTGGTTTGTAAGTGAATGGTCTAATTCCATCCTTGATTAATTTAGCTAGAAATTCAAAATGTCTAGCCTTGTCAATTAACAGTCTTCCATTTTTTTCTTTTTTGATTATAAAATCAGAATATTTTGCTGCAGCTTCTTTGAGATCAGAACCTACTAGATAATCTCCTTCCAAAACCACATCTAGAGGATCTGCAAAATTCATCTCTTTTTTTATTGCATCAGGTACTCTCCAAGCCAATCAACGTATGGATTTACTAGAAAAATGTTGAAGCTTGGAGTTACTTTGTGAAGCCATCCAAACTGAGCATCCACAAACTTTGGAATTGCAAGATATCTTTCAGATTCATTCTTTCCTGGAATTATTACATATGGATATTGAAAGAAATTTTCTAGTTCGTCTTTATCTAGTTTTGATGCTCGAATAGATAATGCAAATCTTGTTATTTCATTTGTTGCATACTCTCTTAGCTCTTCTGATCCTGCTGCAAGTTTTTCAAAACTTTTCAAAGCATCAGTAGCACTACTCAAATGTCTTTGTAGATTTTCCATCTGCAAACCAACATCTAATTTTTTCATTTTATTTTCTCCAATTGAAGCCTTTTCATGGTCCTAAAGATGGGTTCCAGTACAATGATTGCACATTTGATAAAAGTTTCCTCAGAAATTTTTAATGCCTTTAGCTGTTCATGGTTTAGAATAATTGGTAGATAATCTTCTCTAAGATAATCATCATTTCTAGTCTTTGTTGCTTTGGTTTCAGATATCTCATCATTGAATCCATCACCCCCCCCCCCCATCAAGTTCTATTGGAACAGTAAAGCCACAGATTTGTATTGTAAGATCAGGTTTTCGTTGTGGATATTTTCCTTTAAGAGTAACTATTGTTTGATATTGTAATGCAGAATATTTTCTTCCCACATAAGATTGAACTGCAGCTTTTCTATCAAAGTCACTCTCAACAAGTCTATCTTTGTTGGTTTTGTGTTTCCAAGATTTGTTTCCACTAGACATGTTTTTTGTTCTCCTGTTGAAGTTTTTCCACTAGTTGAGATGTAATGTATCCCAAAAAACTAGAGATGCCCTTCAATCCTAATTCGTCTTTTTTCTTTTCATATTGTGTATGAAATTCATTGTAAATATTTTCAGATACTGTAATTGATTTGAATCCAGCTTTTGGCATTAAGCTTGTGCCTCCTTGCATTTTTGGAACAATATTTCAGCTAATTCTTTACCATATACCATAGCAAGAGTAGTTTCTGATTTTTTGCTTCCGAGAATTGTGATTTTCTTAATGCTGTATGTTAACCCCCATGAGTTCTAGGTGGTTGGATATGATACTCTGTTGTTGTGAGTAATTTTTGAATTTCTTTTGATCTATCATTATCTATTCGGAAATAATATTTTTCTGCATACTTGCTTTGTTTGATTGTTGTGTCAACAGCATAAATTTTAGGCAGTGTTTTAATGTGCCATTTTATGTCAAACTTGTCATATTCTCGTTCTGGATATTTTGATTTTAGGTATTTTGTTATCTCACTTGGTCTTAGAGACTTTGCTCTTAGAAACTTAAACACGCCATAAATTTCCAGTTCAAGTCTTCTACTATGTGCAAATCTCAGTAGTGGTTTTTCTTTGCATTTATGGTCTTGTTCTGATTTTAGAATCAAGTTGTCACATTTTCTGCAACGCAGTGGTTTGAAGATGGATTTTGTTTTACTTTTCAATTCAGGATTTTTTAATTATTTTCTAAATGTCTCTTTGATGTATTTTCTAAAACATAAAAATGATAAAATAACACAAGCATTGGACTGAAAAAGTCTAACAGTTCCAACCAAATTTTATCGATATTTTGTTTTTCTTTATTTTGCATTTGAAATACATCTTGTTTTTCTGGTTGTGTGGATTCAAAAAGTCCCGGAATATCTACAAAGAACATTATGAAACATAGTACCAAAAACAATATGGCAAGTTTCATCCATCTCATACTTTTTCCCCGCTCTGTGTCTCTGTTAAAATGACTCATTTTATTCCAGCCTTCTTCCACAAATTTTCCTGGTCTTCTCAGTTACAGTGAGGCATATTATTTGATTCTCGTTTTCCCATCTAGTTTTACATTTAGGATAGTGTTTCAAATCAAGCAGTCTGCTTTGGAATTTTTACACATTCCAATCTAGTGTATAGATCAAACTCTGTTTTGCAGAAATTGCAGACAAACTTGTGGGCAACCTCATTTCCAATTTCAGTATTTGTTATGTATGTGGTATCTTCAGAATCGCAATCTGGATTTGCACATGGTACGTTAATTGAACCCATTATGATAAAATCTTCTGTTTCATTGGTTCTACTTGATCACCCCATGCTTCAAATCCATCATGACGTTTACGTGCAAAAATATCTATTCGTGATTCTTGAGTACTTTTCTTTAGAATTTCATAAAATAAATTTAGTTTTGATGAATGTTTACCTCCTTTCTCTCTAAAAATACTAGGAATAAAATCACCTTTTTTGTTAATTCCCATAGCACCCCGGTTAAAATAGAAAATCCATTCTGCTCTTCTATAAACACCATTAACGGGCACACCTATTTCTTTATCCCATGCAAAAAAATCAACAAATTTCCAATGCAGTTTTTTCTTTTCTTGCATTAAATTCCAAGTTTCAGTTAATTTATGAATAAATGGCATTCTGTTAGTAATTCCCCACATAAACAAATCACATTGTTCATCAGCAAAATTATCTATTGGGAAACAGATAATCTCCTTATCACTCATCATTTTGTAAGGCATTTCTTTACCTGTTCTATAGAATTTCAAATTAGTTAGATTATTCTTAACAGTCCAGGGAAAATCAATAACAATGGTTTTATTTTTCATTATTATCTCCCGCACTACAGTTACCTCGACTTGCCATTAACAAACTCAAATTGAAAACAAGTACACACAACAATACCAATAAAGTGTCAGTTATAGAAATTTGGCTCCAAATGTCTATCAATTGTGAAATTAGTGTCTCTGTTTTCTCAGAAAAGGTTTGAACTGTAATTATTGTTTCTTCAAGATAGATAAAACTGATTATCATTAAAAGAAATACAGATAATATCATGATGCCTGTTATCGATATTTGAGGAATCTTTGACCAACCGTGATTATGTTTTATTTCTTGCGTAAAATGATGTGTGTCTTTTACTGCATTTTGAATTACAATTGGACAAGCGACAATCAAAATTAAATGAGTAATAGTAAACAAAATGTGTATAATTGCCAACTGGATATCAGAAAATAAATTATCAGTAAATACCGCATTATACTGCACAAATTCAAATACGGATACAATACTTTCTTTGAAAATATTCTCATCTGGAAAAAACCAAATATATGATATCAAAGGAATCATTAAAAATATCCAAGAACTAGAGGTGTTCCAAAACAGAATGTTAAGAATTGATGCTGGTATTTTTTTGGAAACTTGTTGATTACTCATTTCATATTATTCCATTTTGCAATATCATTACTAGCAATTGCATCACCGTGAGGATACCAACCTTTTCTTGGATTTCTACAATTCATTTCTAATTTTCTATGATTCCATCTATTTTTGCAACACATTTCTCAATTAACTGCCACATCTCTTCAGGTTTTTTAGAGTGTGTTCCTGGAATATATTTTGATTTTATGATTGTCTTCTCTGATAAACCAAAAGCTGGTACATCACCACGAATTCCAATGAGTAATTGCTCTGTCGTATTGTAAAGCCAGTAACCATTCCATCCTTTTTTCTCTTCTCTTTCCCATGTAACAATACATTTTGGCGTGAACCCATGACAATGCATTACAGATATTGCATCGCTTTGCACTTTTTGTTTTTTGAGGATGTCTGAAAGTAGTTCGTTATCAGCCTTTACCTGTACTTTGAATTTTTTTATCTTGTCTTGTTTTGTGGTTTTTTTGCAAAAAGCATCTAGTTTTTGCTTGTTTAGTATTTCATAATATTCAGACATCAGCATGGAACCTGTGATTAGGTGTTGGTTGATTGTATAGTGATACAATACAGCATTGTCTGCTGCAATAGAGTATATCGGAATACGGGCAATCTTGTTGGTGGGTTCTGTCTTGTAGTGAAATGCTGCGCCTGACTTACCAGAGCCACCAATGTTCTTGTTTCCAAAATCATCCATTATCTGTTACAATGTGATTGAATTTTCCTTTTGGTAGAGGTGGAATTAGTTTTTTTGCATTTTCCTTTTGAACTAACAGTATTTCTGCCTTATGTGTAGTTATTTCATGATTGTCTAATTTTTTGATCAACTCTTTGTCATTTGATTTTAGAATTTTTTCAACTGAACTTTGAGTTCTTGGGCTGATATTCTTGTTTTTTGTTGCAAGTTCCACGGATCTTCCTTTGACCTTGTTGCAAATTTGCGACAAGGTTTCCTTTTGAACTTCATTTGATTCGGGAATCTTTTTGCCTGTTTTTTGTCGCTGCTTTGCAAGTTTCTTTTGTAATTCTACATCAAGATGGTTGAGCTTACCTGCCCACCATGAAGTAAGATTTCGTCTGCATCTGGTATTATTTACTACATATTGAAATTCTTCTAATTCTGACTCAAAATCTTTGTAAACAATTTGAAATTCATCAAAGTTTGCCAATTTACCAACAGTAAATCTTTCAAATTCATCTACCAGAAGACTAGTAAGGTTACTTATCTCCAATGGTTTGTCTATTCCTCTCTGGATGACACTTTCCAACATGGTTTTACGTTCTTCTTGTGTCTGCCTTGGAATTTCTTTGATGTATTTTGGAGATGTCTTTATCTCAGATGCTTTTAGTGTTTGATAAGTTAATTTTGTTTTCAATTAATCATTTGGGATTTTATTATTTTCATCTCTGAACTGTAATTTGGAAAAAGTTTCTAAATTGGGTGGCATGTGTTCATCTTGAAGATGTTCATGGAATTTTTGATCTGTAGGATTGTGTTCATTTTTCTCTGGATATTATCGGTGCTGTAATTGACATTATTAAGAATCTAAAAATTATGTGTGTAAAAGAATTCAAAGTTATTTAATTATAAAAAAAATAGTTGGGCGTTGCAGAAAGAGATCTTTTATAATTCCCGAAATCATTATAAAAATAATTGTGTTCTCAGCCCGAGTCTGTTTTTTTGCGTTATTGAAGTTGTTGTAATTATTATCCGAACTAGCTTCTAACAATACATGCTGCTTGGAATATTGAAGGTTTTCTTCACTTTTTTTGATTTCTGTCAAATATTCATGAATATTTCTCCTGTTCCTTTGAGCACATATGATTCCATCACTCACGGCCAATCGTTCGCAGGTGTATAAAAAATCCTGCCAGTTTTTCAAAAAGATACAATATTGGATGCTTCCCATCAGAGAAACAACAGTATTTTGACTGCACTGTATGAAACGATAAATGAAATTTGTAATTCTTGGAATTATAGAATTTACCAACTGTGTATTGGTATTGACACTTGTACCAGAAGGTATTACACAAGATACACAGTTGATCATGAAATTATCCCCTCTCCTGGCTCAATCATGCAAATATTTCCATTATCATCAAAAACCACTTGGTTTGTCGTGATTGCTTTTGCCAATACATCTTCAGGTGATATTTCTCCAAAGTCTTTTGCAGACAATCCCCACAAAGAATTTTTAAGATCTGTGTCAGTATGCCCTATTTTGTTTAATAGCGCATCAACTGGGTACATTCCAAACTCTTTATGGAATTTTTTTGTGTTGTCGTTGATTTTATCTATGGATTCTATGATTGTCTTTACCTGATTTGTCTGGATTATTCTGGCACATGTACCACAACGCTTTTCTTTGAGAATTTCGAAATGGTGTTTCCTTGCAAATAGTTTTAGCATATTTTCATTTCCACAGATGCTTTTTGCGCCAACATAGATATGGCATGTGCCATTGTCTTTTGATATCCATCTGAAGTTCATTTTAATTCCTCCAACTGTTTTTCTACATCTTTTCTTTGTGCAATAGTCATGAAATCAAATGGATTGTAAAATGAACAGTCATCATTCCATCCACCTTTTTTAGTTCTCTTGAAGGATAATGATGTTAAATTATTTTCAAAACAATACTTTGCGATAAATTTGACATGCTTTTCAAAGTCAGGAAGATCAGCATCATGTTGAATTTTATTTAGTTTAGCAATGGATAGCAACTCTTTTTTTGATAACTTTGAGAATTTTTTTGCCATTAGAGATTTCCTCCATAACATTTGCAAGTGACAAACATGCAATGTCTGTGCCTTGACTCTTGACAGTTAGAGCAGATATACATTATGAAGACTCCTCTAATTTAGGATGGCATGTATTGCACCCCATAGATTCTGTCACTATACTTTTGCAGGATAGACAAATTATCTCTACAACTTCGGTTTGGAAAATTTTGACATGTTTTGTTGTTGTGTCATATTCTTTGAATGGATACAATTTATCCCAACAGTTCTTACAAACTTTAAGTGTGTATTTGAACCCGTTTTGTTTTTGGTATGTTACTGTATACTCTAAGAGTATTGCATTGCAACATGTAATTGTTTTTAATTGTAAAGTACTCAATTTTTAGAACCTTGGTATTTTTCTTGGTAAATTTTCTTGAGAATGTTTTCAGATGACTGTAATGTTGTGGCTCTTGCATAGATATGTGGATTTTCTTTTAGATGGTCTAACCTGTTTAGAATACTGCATGTAGTTGCACGTATAAGATGCGCCTTTGTGTTTGATATTTTTTTACTATAGGTTGAATTTTCCTCTCCAAGTAATTGTAAACTATTTTTGAAATTAGAAGATGAAATTATTTTATCAATGATTATAATAGATTGTGCTGTAAACTGTGCAGATGCTGTCGTAATTTTATTATCTTTTTTATTTTTTAGATTTAGTTTTATTTTTGGAAAATCCGAATGAATGATTTCTGCTAGTAGTTTATCAGTAGATACTCTGTTGCCGGTTCTGCGGAAAATTTCTGAATTGATTATTGATGAGTCATAGATTGCTTCTCGAAATATTCTAAATACATGCTCTATTGTTTTGAGACTGATCTCTGTATAGAACGTATTCTGTATGCAGGAACTCCAAGCGAGAACAAGTAGAGAAGATATACAATTGTATTTGGAGGAATTCTAATTTTTCCAAGATATGTTCCAGTAAAATCATCAAACTTGTATCTACACTTTCTGCAGGCATATCTATTGGCAACGTGATTGATGTTTCTGTATTGACATCGTGGACAAATCCGCTTTCCTTGCTATCTTTCGTGTCGAAAATAGACCCTACTTTTCGTCACACTATCTGCCAGTTTGATCGGATCAACATCAGGCACAACTTAGGAATGGGCGATTTAGAAATATTCTTTGTTATTTGTTCCAACTGACGGGGTATTACCATAATTTTTAATGGCGCGGGGAGGGGGATTCGAACCCCCGTGTCCTTGCGAACATGGAATTAGCAATCCCACGCCCTACCAGGCTAGGCGACCCCCGCACAAAGATGCATAGAATTGATCTGTAAATAAATTCACTCGTCGTCGAATTGACTATAGGCATTCATGATTTCATCAATAGGGAGTCTTTTTCCACCTACAATTTTGAGATCTACCTGTACCTTTTTGTTAGAAATAGTAAGAATATTGTAGGTGTTTTCAAATAATCCACGAAGTCGTTCAGATGTAGCAGTTCCAGCATTAACAACAGTTAATTTTCCAAAATTCCAAGCCCAAGGCCTGTGTTTGTATCCACACAAAACTACATCAACTTTAGTATCCAGAATTGTTCTTAGAACATCACCAGCATCAACAACAATAAGCTGATCAGAGCCAGTATCAGGAATTGGAATTAAGTGATGATGCATTGCTATAATCTTTATCTTGTCTTTGTATTTTTTCATAGTTCGCTCCAACCATAAATTTTGTCGGTATCCTACTTCACCGTTATTTCTATCAGGTCTAGCAGTTCCAACTGTTACTAAAACAATATCATCATCTAACTCATTGATTGCTTCAAATGGAAAGAATTTTTTGAACAATAAATAACCAGTATTTCTATAATCATGATTCCCACTAATTGAAATAATTTTTTTGTGTTAAATTGTGTTAGTAGTGATTTACATTTTTCATATTCTTTCATCAAACCTTCGTTAGTTAGATCACCTGTAATTACAATTACATCAGAATTTAGTTCGTTTACCTCTTTGACTATTGTTTCAAATACTTTTGGTTAAAACTGAGAACCTAGATGAAGATCCGAGAGTTGTACAATAATCATCTTCTATCAAAATGAAATCAAATTATGTTAATAAATTACTCTTATAGAAAATATAGAACATAAAAAAATGGTTTCTATGACAAGGGTAGAATTAAATACGCTCAATCAGCAAATTACGCTGAAATGGGTAAAAAAGCAGCCGTAATAAATGGCGATGGAACAGGTCCTGAATTAGTTGATGCTGTGATTCAAGTTTTAGAAGCGTGTAATACCCAAATTGATCTTATTCGTTGTGAAGCAGGATCAGAGCAATGGGGGAAAAATGGTGGAGCCACATACATTCCTGAGGCTACATCAAAAATTATGGATGAAAGTGATGCTTGCTACAAAGGTCCCACTACAACAATACCGTCACCTGATGCTCCAAGAAGTGTAGCAGTTTCTACACGACAGAAATTTGAACTATACGCAAATGTTAGACCAATTAAGACATATGACAGACTCTCACCGAACACAAGTCTTGATTTTGTATGTTTTAGGGAAGCAACTGAAGGATTGTATGCAGGAATTGAGTTTGATACATCTGAAGATTCTGCTATAGCAATTAGAAAAATAACAAGAAAAGGTTGTAAAAGAATAGTAGATTCAGCATTTGAATGGGCAAAAAAATATGGATTACAAAAAGTAACAGCAATTACAAAAAGAAATATTCTAAAAAGAACTGATGGGATTTTTTGGAGTGAAGTAGAAAGAGCTGCAAAAGAAAATCCAGGAATTGAGATTGAAGAATACTATATTGATAATATGACTCAGCAATTAGTAAAAAATCCTGAGAGATTCAATAATTCTGTTTTATTAAGTACAAATTTGTTTATGGATATCATATCAGAATGTGCTTCTGGAAGTATTGGTTCAATTGGAAATGTTTACTCTGCAAATATTGGTGATAATTACGCCATGTTTGAGCCAGCACATGGAAGTGCACCAAAATACAAAGGAATGGATAAAGTAAATCCTACTGCTGCAATTTTATCTGGAGCATGGATGGCAGAATATCTTGATGAACCTGAAATTAAGGATGCAATTTTCAAAGCTACAGATGAAGTAATTAATGAAGGAAAATTTGTAACGTACGATATTGGTGGCAATGCCAAATCAAGTGAAATGACAAACGCAATTGCAAAACGTTCTGCTGAACTATTAAAAAAATAATTACTTTTTCACTTCAACAAGTATCAATTCCTCAAAAAATAATTTCTTTTTTGCAATAATTTTTGCTGTCAATCCTTCTTTTTTTGTTGAATCAATTAATGCTTGATAGTTTGATAGCGAAGATGTAACAAAAAGAAATTTTCCTGTTGTATTTAGGCACGGAATAGCTGATTTTATTATTTTTAGAGGTATTTCAAGTCCTTCTACACCACCATCTGTTGCAATATCTAAAATCTCATCAGTTGCAAGATATGGCAAGTTACAAACAATAAGGTCAAATTTTATTTTTAATGCATCTGAACCATTACAGCAAATGAGATTTTTTGTTTTGTAAGTTTGATGCTTTAAGACTTCATAGTTAATGTCAGTTCCAACTACAAAAGAAAAGTTCTCAGAGAGTAATTTTGTTAGATATCCAGAACCACTTCCTATATCTAATGCAAAATCTCCTTTTTCATTTTCAATGTTATCTACTAGAAAAAAAGTATCCTCCGATGGAGGATACTCATCATTTTTTAAGGATTTGGTTTGCAAGTTGGATTATTTCATCTCCTGAAAGATCGTCTACTCGTTTATCTATTACAGTTTCCTTGTTAAATTGTTTCAGAATATTTTTGATAGTTTTTCGTCTATATGAAAAAATTTTGTTGATTGTTTGAATTAGATCTTTGTTCATTGTATTTTTTTGGATTATTTTTAGAATTACAGAGTCAACTTTTGGAGGAGGTGAAAAATTATTTTTCCCTACCTTAGAGATCTGTTTAATTTCAAAGGCATGATTAGCAACAATACTCACAGCTTTTCTCTTCTTTGAGGATTGTGCAAGTAGTTTATCAGCAAATTCTTTTTGAACCATTATCACACCATGTGAGAAAGAAGTTTGGGCAAGCCATTCTATTGCATCTTTACTCTTAGAGTATGGTAAATTGGATACAAAAATAGAGAAAGAATCGTTTTTCTTAAAACCATCACCTGACTTTAAGATGAGATTATCAATATTAGAGAATGTAGTTTTTGCAGTTTTAACGAGTTTTTCATCTACGTCAACTGAGATCACTTTGTTTGCTTTCTCACAGAGTAATGGAGTTAAGATTCCCAATCCTGTTCCCAACTCAAATACAGTATCTCTTTTTGTGATTTTAGCCTCAGAAACAATTGATTCGGCTATTGAATTTGAGTTAAGAAAGTGTTGTCCAAGTTGTTTTCGTTTTATCATCGCTTTACAAAGAGATTCATTCTGCTTTGACCAGTAATTTCATCCATGATTCGTTCTGAAATATGTTTTACTGGATCTTTGAATCCAACCCTCTCTTGCAAATCTTTGTAGCTTTCAAATTTTTTCTTTTCTCTTTCTTCAAGCATCGTTTTCATGTAGGTTTTTCCAATTCCTGGAATTAATTCAAGTGCATGAATTCTTGGTGTTAATGGTCGTGCATTGTTTAGATATTCAACAAATTTTGATTCATTGATAGTTACAATATTCTCTATTACTGTATCTAATTCACTTTGAGCTGATGATGAGATATGTTCATAATCCATTTTTCCCAAGACTGATAGAACTTTAGTTCGTCCTTCTTTTCCGATATAGATTTTCTCGCCTATCTCAAATGTAGAATTAGTAACTCCAAGAATTTCTAAAAGAGTTAGACGGTCTTCGCCAATAGCTGTAACTATAATTCCTTCTCTTCCTCTTACAGTAGTTGATTTTCCCCTAGGATTAAAATCTAAAACATATGCATGTTCCTCATATTTTCTAGGGGGGTTATTTGCCCTATACAAAATGAAATACTCCTAAAAAATTAAGAGTGCTCCTTAATTATCTTGAGTATTTTTTCAAGAGTTTCAGCAAGAATTAGTTTTTTCCAGCCAAATGTGAAAGAACGTAGTTCAGCTAAACTTGTTGGTCTAATGTTTACAATTTCAACAGCTTCATCTTCTGTTAATTCACATTCTTTCATGAGTTGTTTTTTCATTTCTTTTGCTTCTTTGGAATCAATTGATACAAATTTTGAAACATAATCATAGGTCCAACGTTGGATTTGATCCATCTCTTCAACATCTACTTTACCTAAAATTTCTTTAACTTCTGAAAGAGAAATTGCTTGTTTCTTTTTTATTTCTTCCATATCTATACACCGAATGGTTTGATATGATCCAATCTAGTGATTAAGGTTTTCGTTTTATTTCCTAATTTCACATCAAGTGTGATAGCACGTCTACCAACGTTTGTGACAACACCCACTTTGCCGTGGTATCGTCTATGTGGTAATCCTTTGTGCTGTCTTGGATCAATGATGACAAGTGCTTGTTGACCTTCATGGTATTCACGTAACAAGAATGAGACTCCTCTGGGTGCCTTTTTAGTCATAACTGATCTGGATTTATGCTTAAATCCATGTGAACGACCATGAGATTTCTTAGTTGCCATTTAGTGTAAAACCTTGAAAAGCCCTATTTTAACACTTAGAACATTATTTGAGAAAACTCATCCAACAATGTCGGTTCTAAGTTGACCACATGCAGCTGAGATCTCAGTACCTTTTTCCACACGAACAGTACAGTTTACACCGGCATCAGATAAAATTCGTTCAAATTCATCAACATTGTCTTGTGTTGGGCTCTTAAAATCACCAGCAGTTGGATTGATAGGAATCAAATTTACATGAGAACCATTACCTTTCAAAAGTATAGATAACTCTTCTGCAATTTCAGATGAATCATTAATCCCTGCCATAAGAGCATATTCAAATGTTACACGACGTCCAGTTTTTTTGTAATACCTTCTACCTGCTTCAATAATTTCTTCAACTGAATTTGGTGTTGCTGTAGGAACTAATTTTTTTCGTAGTTCATTGTTTGGAGAATGGAGTGATATTGCAAGACCAACTTGTAGATTTTCTTCAGCCAGTTTGTCTATTCCAGATGTAATACCTATAGTAGAAATGGTTATGTGTCGTTGACCAAGTCCAAAACCTCTATCATGTGTTAAAATTCGCACAGCACGAATCATCTCATCATAGTTTGCCATGGGTTCACCCATTCCCATAAAGACTAAGTTTGTTACATGTTCTCCTTGTTGCTGTAAGATATCTGCAAAATGAATTACTTGAGATACAATATGCTCAGCTTTGAGATTTGTTTCAAATCCCATTTGACCAGTTGCACAAAATACACATCCCATTGCACAACCAATTTGAGTTGAAACACAGATTGTTGATCTTGGATGACCACCAATTTTTGATGGAGCATATTGCATTAGAACAGTTTCTACAGAATTTTCATCAGTAAGATCAAGTAATAATTTAGTTACATCTCCATTATTACTTACAACACGATGAACTTCTTTTGCTGAACCAATTGTGTATCCAGCTTCAGTTAATTCTTCTCTTAATTTTTTTGGAAGTTGTGGTATGTCATTGATATCTTTTGGGAATTTGTAGTATAGTGGAAGTAAAATTTGGTCTGCTCGATATCTAGGATAACCCATATCAATTACTAGTTGTTCCATCTCTTCTGGAAGTAAACGATAAAGATCTGCCATGATGTGTAACAGATTTTCAAATATATTATAATTTAATTGATGATATCAGAAATAAAATAAAGTTCAAAAAGTTAGAAAGTAAGAAAAGAGAGTGATTACTCTTCTATTGGTTCTGAATCATCGGGTTTAGCATCTACTTTAGATTCTACAGGTTCTACCGTAGTTTCAACTTCAGGTGTTTCTACCGTAGTTTCAACTTCAGGTGTTTCTACCGTAGTTTCAACTTCAGGTGTTTCTACCGTAGTTTCAACTTCAGGTGTTTCTACCGTAGTTTCAACTTCAGGCTCTTTTGCATTTTTGGTAGTTGTTTTTTTAGTAACAGCCTTTTTGGTAGTCTTTTTGGTCTTTTTCTCTGCTTCCTCAGGATCCATAACTCCTGCTTCACCTAGAGCAAAGATTACCTCCTCTTCAGGATGATGAGGGCTATCTACCATTCGAGCAATTCGTTTCTTACCTGATTTCTTAAAGTATATTCTGTAGGTACTTGTATGTGCAACTACATTTCCACCAATTGGACGAGTCGGATCACCAAAGAAGACATCAGGTGATGCCATAACTTGATTGGTTGCAATTGCAGCACAATCGTATGTTTCAGCAATTCTTACCAATAAATGAACAAAGTGATTTAGTTTTTGTTGCCTTACTGATAATGTTCCACGTCCTAGATATTCAGCACGGAACAAACCAACTGCAGAGTCTGCAATGATTAGTTTGATATTATTTTCTTCAATTACAGGACTAGATTCTTCTAGAATCAATGTTTGGTGTGCACTATTATATGCACGGGCAACAATGATACGATCTAGAACTTTATCTGGATCCATTCCATGAGCTTTAGCAATAGTTACAATTCTTTCAGGTCTGAAAGTATTTTCAGTATCAATGTACAAAACACTACCTTCAAGACCACCTTCCTCTTTGGTTTTTTGAACCATTACAGACATTGTATGAGCAAATTGTGTTTTACCACAACCAAATTCTCCATAAACTTCTGTCAAGGCTTGAGTTTCAATACCACCATCAAATAGTGTATCAAGGCAGTTTGTACCAGTTGTAATTTTACCAATATTTTGTCGGCGTTTGTAAATTTCACTTGCACTAACAAAGTCTTTGGAAAGTAATCCTCCTTCAACTAAATGTTGTCGGGCTTTATTGACAATTTTTGCTGCAGTATCTTTATCCATTCCAGTTATTTCTGCAATTTCGACTGGACCTCTAACGATGAGATCCATAATGTTGTGGATACCTGCATCGGACATTTTTCTTGTAGTTACAGAACCTACGCCCTCTAAACTATCTAATCTTAAATCTTCTACCATACCGTATGGTACGGTACTAGTACTTTATAAGAGTATTGTTTAATGGTTCTGTTGCGTCTTCGGTGGATCTTCCTCGTGTTGATTGTCGGTTGATTTAACAATAATCTTTGAATCAGCTAACCATTTTAATGATTCTGATAATGAGGATATGCCATAATCGTCAATGTTTTTATCATATATGATAAAATAATACTAAGTGCTACTTGAATTTTCAAGACGGTTATTGATCAAATCTCTTTTGGTCTGTCTTGGTATAGTAACCCTCATTGTATCTCTTGCAAATATTCTTGGAGAAGATATTGCAATATTTGTTGGAAATTTACTTTACATTCCAATACAGATAACCTTACTTGTAATATCATTATGGGTAATACCAACTTTGTTTCCCAATTCTATTTGGTATGTTTATTTTCAAAACAGAACAACTACTAATTCTGATTCATTTCCTGTTCTAACGTTGCATCAATCATCAGATTGTATATCATAACTTTGAATTTTATTTCTCTTGCCACATTACACCAAATTCTTGCTGAAATATTCTCACTTAAAACTCTCTTAAATGTTGAAATTGCAATCTCTACAGACCAACGTCTGCCATAACCAACATCTTTCTTCCATTGTTTTTTATTTTGCATTTTTTGTTCTTCTGTCAAATCATTAAACATTTTGACATTCTTGTGATTTATTTTACAATCTCCAAGCTGTAACAACCCTTGCTTTTTTCTTACATCACTACCTTTGGTTTTTACAGAAAAGTTCTTCCTTATTGGAATTACTGGAGTTACATTTTGTTTCTCACATTCATCAAAATTGTCATTAGAATCATATGCACCATCACATCCAACTAACAATTCTTCAGATGGTACGACATTGGTAGAATTCTCAATGTTATACAATGCTTCAGATAGTAATTTCTCAAACTCTGGTGCATCACCTGATTTCTCATCAGTAATTGATACAGCGTAGATCTTTTTTGTTTTAGAATCAACCATGATGTGCAATTTTATGAATCCACGTTTTATGTTCCACTTTTCCCCCATCCAGTCACCACGACTTGTTGGCTTGAGTCCTGTAGAATCACCTGCCAAAAATACAATCTCTGTCTTTGTTTTTCCATCTGAAAACCAACTGCTTCCATTGTTATCCTCCAGACTAATCTTGTTGATTCTCTTGTAAATTGCTGAAAAGTTTGGAGAGTTCTCTTTTCCTAAAATTTCTTCAATTATTCCCTGCAGTTGTCTGTATGGAGTGCCAATTGTGTTTCGGAACAATGCCATTACCATAAAGCATTCATCTGAATAGACAAACGGATACCCAACCTTGTTCTCATTTAACTGCTCAACACCTTGCTCCATTATTGTATTATCCAGATGTAGCACATAGAATTTCCCACGTGAGATGTATCTTCTATCATCATATTTTTTCTCATACACATGATGGCTCTAACTTTTCAGATCCAAATCTTTTTTGGTCGTAATTTGAGCCTAGATGGGATAATTAGGAAACAAAGTTGGCTATACGATATTTTGGAATTGATGGTGTTCATGGGATTGGTTGGGTTTGCTTTTTAGGATTTGTGATTTGTTGGTTTGCAGGTGATATGACTTGGATAGTTCAAGAAATGGTACTTCACATAGAACCATATCTCTCAGTTTCGGATATTTTTTATTTATCAGGATACCCATTTTTGCTGATGTTTACAATTTCATATATCATACCATTTCGTGATGCAGTACCAAAATTAATGTTAATGATTTCAGTTTGTTTATCGATAATTCTTGTTGTGTTATCTATACATATGATTGGAATTCCTGACATTGCATTTGACACTGTACTGAGCATCGCATATCCTGTGTTTGATGGAATAATTTTGGTTCCTGTAATTCTTGGATTATACTTGTTTTTTAAGAGTAAAACTGACATGATGTGGTCTTTGATTCTTTTTGGAATTTTGGCAACGTTTACAGGTGATCTTATTTTTTCATATATGGAATCATCTAATATTTATCATACAGGCAACATCATGGAGTTGGCATTTTTCTGGTCATACATTTTATTGATTTTTGGCGTATACCATCACAAAAAAACAATGAGTATATTACGCACAAATAGTCTGTAAAATTAGACTTTTTTTGATCACCGAATTATCATTTATTATTAGTACAAGTTCTAATTTATGATTCATTTTGATGTTTATTTTATCAAATATCTTTTGGTATGTTTTCACACGTCGTCCTCTACTTCCCATAGTATATCCAGTTTCCATAATTAGTCCAGTCTTTATCAAAATGTCAATTTTTTTGTATGAGGATTGTTCGGAGAGATCTAGATTTGCAATATTTAGAATATTTTCTACTGACGCATCATTGTTATTCCCAACTGAGATTGCATCAAATATTTTGCGAAATGACACATCTTCTATTATACTGATAATTGATTGAATTAATTCAGGACTCTTGATTGTGATTGATATCATTTCTCCTTGTTTTGCAGAACTCATCTCAATTATTGGCTTTAGGAACCTTTTTTCCAAGGATTTTGCTGATTTATTTCCATATATGTTGACTAGGATACGGTCTATCTTGTCAAATTGGGTAATAGCATCATCAAGACTAATTTGATACCAAGAATGCAACTCTTCAATAATTTTAGATACTGTCTTTTCTCCCAATTCTGTTTCAAGTGACTTTTTGAGATAATATCCCAACATATTGTCGATTCCAGTCATTCTATTACAATATAATCAAAATCCCATAAAAAGGTAATTCTATTAGAATGTGTTGACAGTGTAATTATAACAATAATCGAGCTAAACAGGAAAACTATAATAAGTCTTTTAAATTAAGAATTAGTAATAACATGAATAACAAAATAAAGAAAACACAAACAATATTGTTTGCTTCTTTGATTGCTGCAATGATTCTACCTTTTGTTATGGTAGATTCTGCAGATGCATATTGTACAAATCAAAGATGTGGAGAAGAAAGCGATCTAAGAATAATGGCTGACTATGAAACTCCTGGTTGGTGGGCAACTGATCACCATTTGTCAAATTACTGAACATACGTAGGTAAAGGTGAATCAGGAACAAATACAGTTACTGCAACAGCAGATAAATCTGGATACGTATTTCCATCATTTGTCGTAAAATCAAATTATGTGGAATCGAAAATTGCTACTTATACAGTATCTTATCAATTCATTGACAAATCATTAGGCAGTAGATGGGAAAGTACATCAAATTACACATTCTAGGAAATAATTATTTTTGTTATTTCTAAAATAATACACAATCATTTTCACAAAGAAATATTTGAGAGTTTCAATTGATATGATTGGTTTGTAATTTTGTATATCCGATTCTTCAGATATTATCAAATTTGTAATAATCCATGCATTGTACAAAATTAATGAATAGTAAAAGTATAGCAACCTTATGGATTGGTTTGAACTATAGTTTTTGGTCTGAATCTTCCTATGCAGGCATAACCTGTCTCTATTCCCCACCGTTGCTTGTAATCAGTTGGAATGGATTGTATGTTGTGTGATATTTCTTTTGGTGAAATATTTGTTGCAAATGTAATGTACTGGTCTGTAAGATTTGATTTTTTTCTTGCATTCTTGTTTGGTAAAATGACTAGAGTAAATGACTCGACATGCCCTGATGCGGATTGTATCATACAATTTGAAATTGATTTTCTATCTCCATTAACATATTGTAAAATGGCATCTTTAATTCTTGGAGTCTTTTTTGCAGGCATTAGAAATTTCAAGTGTTTTTGTTTTATCACAGAAATTATTCCAGCTGTAAAAAACTCTCTATCAACTAATAACAATTTG
>JACERO010000032.1 GCA_013911135.1 Candidatus Nitrosopumilus sp.
CTCAAATATTTCTTTGTGAAAATGATTGTGTATTATTTTAGAAATAACAAAAATAATTATTTCCTAGAATGTGTAATTTGATGTACTTTCCCATCTACTGGTTTTCATCTTTGATGATGATAATTGGAGGAAAACTCGGTGAATCAATTATTCCTACTAACTCAAATTGTGATGTGTGTATCATTGATTCAGTTGCAATTGCACTACTAAATCCTACTGATGGAAAACCGTCAATAAGATATCCTCCTTCTAAATTTACTGGTTTTAATTCTTTAATTGTAATTTTGGGAAACAATGAATGATTTTTGTCTTAATAGTATAATAATTTTTTGCTAAGTTTCATCTATTTTTCAATTTTGAAATAAGTGCTGCATAAATAAATGGCAATATTGTTGTTACCTCTGCATGAAGTGTTGCTTGTTTTGCTTTCTGTGTTACTTTTCCCCAGGAAATTGCTTCTTTGACTAATGCGCCACTAAGACTTCCATCAAACTCTTGTGCAGTTGTAATGTAGAATGCATAGTCTAACCCTTCTCTATATTGATTCCACCATAGTGTGTGATGTTTTGAAATTCCTCCTCCAATCATAAATGCACCTGATTTTTCAGCTTTGAAAATTAATCCTGAAAGTAATTCTGCATCTCCTATTATGTTTAGTTTGAAATCATTATGTTTTTGTGTGAAAAGCCAAATTTGATTTCCTACCGCCCCATCCACAATACCTGGAATTACAACGCTAACATTGTTTTTGTATGCCCAATAAAGAAATGAATCTTCTCCTAGATGTTTCCCAATCATTTTGCATATTTCCGCAGTGGTCATCTCTCTTGTTCCATTTTGATACTCTTCTTCTAAAAATTCCTGCATCTTTTCTTCAATAATTGGTCCATAACTTTCCATAGGCACAAGTATGTTTCCTAATCTGTGGATATTTTGGTCTGCTAACTTTTTATCATCCATGGTGAAAGAACCTTCTTTGTAATGTGAAAAATGTCTTGCAATATCATGATCTAATGCCCCACAAGTTGTCATGGCAACATCAAACCATTTGTTTTTGATCATATCTTTAATAATTCCTCTTAACCCTGTTGACATTACAGCTGCTACAAATGAAACAAATCTCAGACATTGTTCATCTGAAATCATTTTTGTTAAAATTTCTAACCCGTCTGATAAATTTACTGATTCAAATCCTCCTGATTGAGATAACTCTTCAAATATTTTTTCTATAGATGTGTTTGAATCAATCTCAATATCTTTGACTGATCGGCCTGGTTCTATCATCCTTTCCATCGTTGAATGTAAGTATAAATTTCTGTCTCAATTAAAATTATTTTATTACTTATCTACGAAAACTTTTAACCTGCACAATAACACTCTTTTTGAATGGCAGGTAGAATTAAAGTTGGTTTAATAGGTATAGGTAATTGTTTTTCTGGATTAATTGAAGGAATTGAATACTATCAAAAAAATCCATCTCAAGAAGTTACTGGAATTATTCATGATAAATTAGATGGATATGGAATTCATGACATTGATTTTGTGTGTGGATTCGATGTTGCTGAAAATAAAGTTGGAAAACCACTCAATGATGCAATATATGAATATCCAAACATGGTTGACTGGATTCCAAAAGATGAAATGCCAAAAACAGATGCCAAAGTCTACGAAAGTCCAATTTTAGATGGGGTTGGCATATGGGTAAAAAACAGAATAAATCCAATTAAAAATCCTAAAACTATCGACCAGATTACTGAAGACGTAAAAAAAGTACTCAAAGATACTGGTGTTGAAATTATTGTATCTTATTTACCTGTTGGCTCTAATAAAGTAACTGAGTTTTGGGCTCAAATTTGTCTTGATACTGGTACTGCCTTTGTAAATTGCATACCCTCGTTTATTGCCTCAGATGAAAAGTGGGCCAAAAAATTTGAAGAAAAAAATATTCCTTGTATTGGAGATGACATCAAGGGTCAGGTTGGTGCAACCATAGTTCATAGAACATTAGCTAAATTATGTAGCGACAGAGGAACCAAAATTGAAAAAACATATCAAATCAATGTTGGGGGTAATACTGATTTTCTAAACATGAAAGAACAAGATAGACTTGCCTCAAAGAGAATTTCTAAAACAGAAAGTGTTCAAAGTCAACTTGCTGAACGACTAGATGATGATCAAATTTATGTTGGCCCTTCTGATTTTATTCCATTTTTAGGTAACACAAAACTCATGTTCATGAGAATTGAAGGTAGACAATGGGCAAACATCCCTTACAATATGGAAGTTCGTTTGGAAGTTGATGACAAAGCAAACTCTGCCGGAATTGTAATTGATGCAATCAGATTGGCAAAAATTGCTCTTGATAGAGGAGTTGGTGGACCTATTAAACCCGCAAGTGCTTATTTGATGAAACATCCAATAGAACAAACTTCTGATGTTGAAGCAAAATCTGCCTGTGAAAAGTTTGTTGCTGGCGAATAATCATTGAAACTTGTTTGAATCTGAAAACCTAATTTTTCTACTTTTTTCGTATTTGTCGAGTTTGAATTCTCTTATAATTTCACTCTCTCCATTTAATTTTGTGATTTTTGTAGTCATTACTTTATTGTTTTCAGTTAAATCCACAACTATGCTATTCCCTCCAAATCTGTGGCTTTCTACATTTGCAGCAAGAATAGGTATCCTATTTTCTAGTGCTCTTACCTGAACATACATCTGCCAAGGTGTTATTCCTCTCCTGACAATTCTACTTGGAGATAACAACACTTGGGCTCCTTTTTTTACTAGTGTATTTGCAACTTTCGGAAATACCATATCATAACAAATTATTACTCCAAATTTGCACGCAGTATTGAAAATTTTAGCCTCCATTCCAGGTTTTATCGTGTCTCGTTCATAGTCAAATGGGTGAATTTTCTCCTGTCTGTCTATGAACTCGCCTTCTGGGCCAATTATGGGAGCTATAATTGAGGTCTTTCTCTTTATGGTTTCATAAAACGCTCCTGGAATAATCGTCATCGAGAAATCTTTTGCAATTTTCTTAAAGTCTGAAAACTCTAAATCAAAATCTGAAATCTCATTATTCTTCAGCCATTGCTCAGGCAAGCAAACTATCTCTGCCTCTTTTTTGCCTAGTCTTCTAAGCATCTCTGAAACTCTGGAAATTCCTTTTTGATTTGTGCTGTATGAAATTGTTTGAATCAATCCTAATTTTACCATGAATTTAGAATAGCCACTTCATAATTTAAGTAGGCACAATTATAGATCATTTATTTTGAAAAAGATCTACTAGAGTTTTGACCACTACGAAAAATTTCATAATACAACAAGAAAAATTATGCAATTATGTCAACTAAACTTGTTAACCATCGATTATTCTACATATTGAGAAAATAATATCATTGGTTCATGTTAAGAAAGTTGAGATCTTTGGCTTCAAATCATTTGGATTTAAGAATACAACAGTTCAGTTTGAACCTGGTCTTGTATCGATCTCTGGTCCTAATGGTTCAGGTAAGAGTAACATCTTGGATGCAATTATGTTTGCAATGGGTGAAAATAAACCAAAAATATTGAGAGTCGACAAACTACGATCATTAATTCATGATATTGAAGGCAATTGTCGTGGACCAAAAATGACAAGAACTAGTGTACACTTTGATAATTCCGATAGAAAGATCCCTGTTGATTCTGATAATGTTGAGATTACAAGGGAGATGAGTGAACATGGTGAAAGTGTATACTATCTTAACAAAAAGAAAACAACTCGAAACCAAATTCTTGATCTACTTGACATGGCAAATGCCGGTTTAGGTCAACTCAATGCAGTTCAACAAGGAACTGTAACCAGAATTTCTGAATTTAGCTCTGAAGAAAAAAGACAAACAATTGAGGATTTAATTGGGTTATCATACTTTGATGAAAAAAAGACAGAAGCTCTAAAACAACTAGATGAGGCTGATAGAAGATTTGAAATTGCAGCAGCAAAAATGGGTGAAATCAAAAAAAGAATTGATGAACTTGAAGAAGAACGGAATCAAAAATTACGACATGATATTTTAGAACGTGAACTTAATCGATACAAGGCAATAGCGGCTGCCAATAAAATGAAGGTTGTTTCAAGCCAAAAAAATACGATTGAGTCTACTTTACACACAACTACTGCTGAAATCACACAATTTGATGATGAACGAGGTGTACTAAGAACTGAGATTGGTGTTTTGGAGACTGAAAAAACAAAATCAATGACTGAAGCTAATGATTACAATCAAGAAAAAGCAACACTTGATGCAGAAATAAGCTCTGCCATGGAACAATATGAGGTTGATAATAGTGCAATATCTGCATCAAAGAAAAGGCTAGAACAACTTGATAAGCGAATTCCTGAAATTAAAACAGAGTTAGAAGAAATTAAAAATACTGCAAGTGACATTGATAACCAAATTCTAACAATTAAAGAATCAATTGAAGAGACAAATCTTAAGAAAAATAAAATCAATAAAGATGTAGAAATTGTAGATTCTGAAAGAAATAAAATTCTAACAGAACAATCTGATGTTGCAGCTAAAAAATCTGAGATAGATAACAAAATCAAAACTCTAACTAATCAACTTAATGATACCAAACTCAAACTCTCCAAAGTGCAACATGAAAAAGAAGACTCTAACAATAAAATTAAAATAAATTCTACAAAATTTAATGAATTAGAACAAGGTATTGTTGACCTATCCGAATCTAAATCAAAGTTTGTGTCAATGATGAAAAATAATATTGCAACTATTACTGAACTTAAATCTAGAATTGCCAAATTACAAACAAAAAAATCAAAAATAAATACTGATGTAGAAGAATGGGGATTGATATTAGAAAAAGCAAGTAAATCTGCAACTCATTACGAATCAAAAATCAAAACTGTAAAGGGATTCATGCATGAAGATTATACTGTTGCAAAATTAAAAGAAGATGCAGATAAACTTGGCATTGAAGGTTTAGTATATGAAATGATTTCATGGGATAAACAGTATGAACGTTCTGTCTTAGCTGTGAGTTCTGATTGGATTAAAGCAATTGTTGTTAAAGACTTTGCAACTCTACTTGGAATTGCAGAAGCTGCTAGAAGTAAGAAACTTCCAAAACTAAAGATCATCCCACTTGATGCTATTCCAAAATTTAAACTAACTTTGCCAAAGGAATCTGGAGTCATAGGTATTCTTGCTGATTATGTAACTTGTGATCCTGCATATACTACGCTCAAAACCTTCCTGTTTGGAAATATTGTGCTTACAGAAAATCGAGAATCTGCCTATAATGTATCACAATTAGGATACAAAGCAGTAACCATAGATGGTGAATACTTTGCGGCAAAAGGCGGTACGGTTGTTATTGATATTAATTCAAAGATTTCAAAAATTACAAAACTAATTTCAATGAGTGGTGATATTGATGGTTTATTTCAATCTATCAGCATAATTAAAAAATATCTACTAAACAAAAAACATTCTTTGAAAAAACTAGATGATTCTATTCAATCATATGCTGAAAGACTTTCTATTTCAGAAAAATCTCTAACATCCACAAGTGAAAATTATTCTAATTTGAAATCACGAATTGCATCTGTAATGCGTATAAAAGAACAACTGACAAAAAGAAATTCTGAATTAACTTCAAGAAATACAAACATTGAATCTGAAATGGTTACTACCGAATCTCATATTGAATCATTGCATGAACGTATTGCAATTGTCGAAAAAAACTATGCAAGTGGAGAACAAGCTCGTATTGCAAATGAGTTATCTAGAATTAATGTAAAGAAAGTGGATCTTGAGAAACTATACACTACAATTATGAATGAATACCGTGACAAATCTTCTGAATTAACAACACTTCAAACTCAAGCTAATCAAGAAAAATCTCAATCTAATCGACTTTATGAGGAAGAACGCTCTTTGAATTTAGAACGTCAAGAATCAGAAACAAAGATTCAAGAATTAGAAAAACAAAAAGAGCCAAAAAGTGAAATTCTTGTAAAATTAAGAGAAAAAGAACAAGAACTTATCGCTACCTTTGGTTCATCTATTGGCCAACTTAAAGAATATGATAATAAACTCAAAATTCTGTCTGAAAAAGATAAAGAATTAACAAAACAAATCAACACCTTAGAGCGCCAATCTGATTCATTGAATTATGATTTACATGATTTGAAAGAAAATGAATCAAAATTACAGCAAATTCTTTCTGCTTTTGGCTTTGATAAAGACATGGAAACCTTTGATGTTGAACCAATTATTCAGGGGTTGACTGCTGAATTGACTTCCCTTAATGCATTAAATGCAAAGGCTCCTGAAACATACCTTGAAGTCTCTTATGGCTATCGTTCAATGTCAACAAGAAAGAATTCTCTTGAGGAGGAAAGAAATTCTATTATAAAATTCCTTGATGATGTTGATAGGGATAAACGACAAACATTTTTGGATGCATTTGATACTGTAGATAAAGAAATTCGTCTAATATTCAATAAAATGACTAATGGAAATGCTTGGCTAGAATTGCAAAATGAAGACGATATATTTGATTCTGGAATTTCTTATCTAATTCAATTCCCAAATAAACCAAAAAGAGAATCTACATCAATTAGTGGTGGTGAAAAGACATTGGCTGCAATTGTATTCGTACTTGCACTTCAAAAACTAAAACCTTCTCCATTTTACTTGTTCGATGAGGTTGATGCACATCTTGATGCTCCCAATTCTGAAAGACTTGCAAAGATCTTAGAGGAGAGATCTAAAGAAAGTCAATTTATTTTAGTATCTCTAAAAGATTCTGTTGTGCAAAAAGCAAAACTGATCTATGGTATTTTTCCAAAGAATGGTGTTTCACATGTTGTTACTTACAAAGATAAACGAACGCCATCTGTTAGAACTTCCTAGTCTATTTTTACAAAACATGCAGCATAATGCTCATCATCTACCTTTTCTAAGTTCGGTTCTTCTTTACACTTCTCTATAACATAAGGACATCGTGCCCTGAATCTGATCCCTGATAAACATCTATCTAATGGCTCATTTATCCGAATTTTCTTTTCTCTATGAAGATTATCTGGATCTGGTTCTGAAATTGCATCAATTAGTGCCTGTGTGTATGGGTGCTTTGGATTTACTAAAACTTGATTAATTGGTCCCATTTCTACGATTTTACCTAGATACAAAATTCCTATTCTTTGTCCAAAATATCTGGCTGTTGCCAAATCATGAGTGATATAGATGAATGAAATGTTGTGTTTTTTTTGCAATTCTTGCATTAACTCTAACATCTCTGCTCTAATTGACACATCTAGCATTGAAACTGGCTCATCTGCTAAGATTATTTTTGGTTTTAGTGCTAATGCTCTTGCCAAAACCACTCTCTGTCTTTGTCCTCCTGATAACATATGCGGGTATTTCTTTATCATGTCTTCAGCAGGTTCTAACTTTACTTCGTGTAAAACTTCAATCACTCTTTGTAATCTCTCATCTTTATTTCCAATATTGTGGATTTCAAGTGGTTCAGAAACAATATTCCCAATTTTCATTCGTGGATTGATAGAGTCATACGGATCTTGATGGATCATCTGACAATTCATTCTAATTTTTTTTAAATTCTTTTGTTCATTATTGATTTCTTGATCTTCGAAAAAAATTTTCCCGGAATCTGCTTCAATTGATTTTAGAATTAATTTTGCAATAGTTGATTTCCCAGAACCTGACTCACCGGCTAACACAAAAACCTCTCCTTTTTTAAGCAAAAATGAAACATCATCTGTAGCTTTGACTATGGATTTTGAACCAAACAATCCTTTTTTTATAAAGTATTTTTTCAAATGTTCTACTTTGAGTATTTCATTCACTGACTATTGTTGAATGAAGAAGTATATCAAGAAATATGATTTATGCGTAAAGAATTGGGATAACGAATTTATGTTAAATGAATCTGTTTTAATTCTTGAGTAATACAATTCAAAAAAATCTCGATCACAAAAAATATGTGGTATCTTCCAAACTACAATACTTTAAGCCTCATGCTACTAAAATTGAGAAAACATTTGCCGAAGAAATATCTTCTAGTTTGAATCAAGATTTTAAATTCATAAATCCAAAATTCTTTTATGATAAAAAAGGCTCAGATTTGTTTGAAAAAATTTGTTCTTTGCCTGAATATTATCCTACAAGAACTGAAATTTCTATACTGAGGAAATTACAACCTAAATTATCATCTTACATTGATGAAAATTTTCGATTAGTTGAACTTGGAAGTGGCACATCTGTAAAAACTAGATTGATTCTTGATGTTTTGGCAAAATTACAGGATACTACAGAGTATTTCCCAATAGATATCTCGGAAATTCTTACAGAAAGTTCTGAGGAATTATTGAAAAATTATGATGATTTGCATGTTACCGGTATAATTGATACTTATGAAGGTGGTTTAGAATTTCTTAAACATTTTGATAATAAGAAAAACCTGATAATTTTTTTGGGTTCTAGTTTTGGTAATTTTTCTCCAAATGATGGGTTTAAATTTTTAAAGAAAATAAATTCTACAATGAAACCTGGTGATCTTTTTTTGATTGGATTGGATTTAGTAAAAGACAAACAGATTTTGGAATCCGCATATGATGATTCACAAGGTGTGACTGCAGAATTTAATCTCAATATTCTTTCTAGAATTAATGATGAACTTGATGCTGATTTTAATTTGCAAAATTTTTTACATCATGCAATTTACAACAAAGAGAAACAAAGAATTGAGATGTATCTAAAATCATTGGTAAATCAGTCAGTTGTAATATCAAAATCTAATCTTTCATTGAATTTAGAAAAGAATGAATTAATTCACACTGAGCATTCTCACAAATACAAATTGTCACAAATTCATGAACTTCTTGATAATGTGGGATTTGAAATTAAACATACGTGGTTAGATGATAACAAGCATTTTTCAGTAACCTTGGTATCAAAATGCGTTTAACCGTGATTTATCATGAAAATTAGCCAGATATTGAAGGATTCATCCACTCCGCAAATAACTAACCATTTGATTAAATTTAGAGATGGCACAAAAGAAGTAATTGGAAAGTCTGCTCTTGGTGTATTGGCATGTGAGAGTGATGATCCATCTGTTCATTTGAGCAGAGAGAGATTATTTGTAAGTCATTCTCAAATAATGAACTCATATGAAATAAAGGACGAAAAAGTATACCCCTATCTTACGGGAAATGATTTTAGTTGGGATTATAATTCAGAGTTATCACTCATTATCAAAAGACTAAATGATTTACACAATTTAACATTCAAAGAAATCGGAGAATTCTTGGATGTTACATTTGATTTATGACAGCAAGAACGTGGGATTTGAAATTAAACATACATGGTTAGATGATAACAAGCATTTTTCAGTAACCTTGGTGTCAAAAAATGTGTAATTTCAATCTTTAATTAATTCATAGACTCTATTGCGTGCATAATGTCTGTTTTACTAAGAACTCCTGCAAGTGTATTGTCGTTTCTTGTTATTCCTATACCATCAATATGACTTTCAAGTAAAGTTTTACAGGCAATCTTTAGATCTGTACCTATTGGAACTGTAAGAAAACCAGTAATCATTATATCGCCTATTGTTAGTGTCTCGTCAAAAATAAGATTTCCACTATTTTTTAAATTAGAAGAATCATTCACCATTAAAGGATTCATAAAATTTCCCAACGTTGCTATCCTTTTTGGAATTTTATCACTATCTTGAACTATGACTCTAGTGACATTATGTATTATCATTTCATCCAATGCAAGCATGGCATTTACCTCCGAATCCACTGACAAATAGTTTCTATTAGTATAATCATCAACTTTTCTGTGTCCTTGCGATAAGTGATATTCATAATATTGTAAAAGATCTGTCTTTGTAAAAATTCCTTGAATACATTCTTTATTACCAATTGCCAATGACGAAATCTTTTTTTCAAGCATTATCTGCGCACATTTTGGCATTGTAATGTTTTCATCAATGAATATTATATCATGCATTATTTCAGTTACTGGGATATTTGAAACTTCTTCATCGTTTTTATTCATATGCAAGTAAAATGTCTAATCTTTTGTAGTAGCAATACCAATATGTTTTTCATCCTTTTTAATTACGAGTCTACTAACATCAAGTTGTGCTAATTTTTTTGCAAAATCTGTTATAGTGGAATCGTGTTTGATAGTTTCTGGAATGTGCATAATATCTTTGGCAATTTTTTTTGAAGCAATGTTAACAAAATTAGTTTTTGACATAATTTTCATAATTTCACAAATAATATTTAATACAATGTATGTTTAATTCAAACACTTTATTGTAAACATCAATTCTTTGATCAAAAATTATTCAAAAGTTTGTCTAGACATACATTTGTATCAAAAATTAGATATCTTCTGCACATCTAAAACCTGAGGATAACCATCTCTCATCTAATCTAAAGAAATTTCTGTAACTTCCTCTAATGGATATTTTTGGAGTAGCAAATGAGCCTCCTCTCAATACTTTTTGGTTTGAAAACCATTTGTCATTGTATTCATCAAATCCTGTTTTGAATCCAGGATACCCCGTAAACTCTGATGATGTCCATTCCCAAACATCTCCAATCATCTGTTGACAACCTGATGTACTTTTGCCATTTGGGAATGTTCCAATTTCAGTACATCCCCAAAAATATGATTCCAATAAATTACATTTTTTTTCTGTTGGTTGCTCATTCCCCCAAGGATAGATTGTTTTTTCTTGTGTTTCTTCATTCCAACATGCGGCTTTTTCCCATTCTGCTTCTGTAGGAAGTCTTTTTCCAGCCCATTTACAATATGCATCAGCTTCAAAATAACTAACATGACATACCGGTTCATTTGGATTGATTTTCCTAATTCCTAAAAAGTCTCTTACATTCCATTTGTCATCTATTTTTTCCCAGTACATTGGTGCCATCCATTTACTTTCTTTAACTTTCTCCCAACCATCTGATAACCAATACTTGTATGTCTCATATCCTCCATCCTTGATAAATTCTAAATATTGTTCATTTGTGACTGGGAACATATCTAATTTGTAATCATTAAGGTAAACTTTGTGTTCTGGAAGTTCAATGTCATAACAATAGCCTTCTCCGTTGTATCCCATCGTGTATAATCCTCCTTTGATGTGTATTGATTTTTTATCAACACTATTTTGTTTTGGAATTTCATTTCTTTTTACAGGTCTATATTGTTCTGCAAGAAGATGTTGTAAATCGTACACTAGAAGCTCTTGATGTTGACATTCATGATGAAATCCCATGATGATCAACTTAACTGCATCATCACTCAAAGTTTTAGATTCAATAAAATGCTCTACTCTCTGGTTAATTGTGTTAAAGTATTGGAATATTTGCTCAACAGTTAATCTTGAACTTATTCCTCTTAACCCCTTATCTTGTGGAGTTCCAAATTGTTGATAATAGGAATTAAGATATTCAGAAAATTCATTTGAATAAAATTCATAATTTTTATCTAATTTACTCATTATTGCTTCATAAATCCAACTAACATGACCGATATGCCATTTTGGTGGACTCATGAAAAATGCAGTTTGAACAACAAAATCATCTTTTTCTAAAGTCTTTACAAGTTCTAATGTTCTACTTCTAGTCTCTCTGAATTGCTCTAGTAATGGTTCTTTTTGTTCTAATTCTGGATTTGAAGTCATATTGAAAATCGCTTAGTATCCTCTTGCAAAAATTGGAATTGAGTTACTTTGTTCTTGACAATACATGCATTTTTTGTCTGTATTTTCACTGCCAAATGGGATGACTCTGATATCTGCACCTGTTTCTTCTTTGATTTTTTCTTCACACTCTAATTTTCCACACCACGGAGCACTAAAGAAACCCCCTTTCTCAATTTTTGATTTGAATTCAGCATAGTCTGAAACATCCATGGTATTTACTCTCGTTTGTTCTCTAGCTGTTTTTAACATGTCAGTTTGTATTTCATCTAAGATAGTGGTGATTTTTTCAATTTCAGTAAAACCTAAACTTGATTTTTCACGATTGTATCTTTTTGCTATAACTACACTCTGCTTTTCTATATCTTTAGAGCCTATCTCTATTCGTACAGGAACTCCTTTTAGTTCCCAATCATTGAATTTGTATCCTGGTGATAATTCACTTCTATCATCAACATGTACTCTGATTTCTTTTGACTCTAGTGTTTTTCTAATTTCTTCTACTTTGGATAATACTTTTTCTTTACCTTCCTCATTTTTGTATATTGGTACAATTACAACTTGCATTGGTGCTATTTTTGGTGGCAAAACAAGACCTTGATCATCACCATGAGTCATAATCATTGCACCAATTAGTCTCCAAGAAACTCCCCATGATGTTTGCCATGCAAAATGTTCTACATTGTCTTTGTCTGCAAATTTTACTTCAAATGGTTTTGAAAAATTTTGTCCTAGAAAATGTGATGTGCCCATTTGTAATGCCTTTCCATCTGGCATAATAGATTCCATAGTGGTTGTGTACGCTGCACCTACAAACTTCTCTTTTTCACTTTTCCTTCCTGTTGTTACTGGGATTGCTAACTCTTCTTCAACAGTTTTTTTATAAATCTCTAATATTTTCATCACTTCTTCTTGAGCTTCCTCTTGTGTTGCATGTACTGTATGACCTTCTTGCCACAAAAATTCTGATGTTCTAAGAAATGGTTTTGTTCCTTTAATCTCTGCTCTAAGTGCTGTATTCCAAAAATTAATCTTTAATGGTAAATCTCTCCAACTTTGAATCCATTTGGCATACATTGTGTATGCTAAAGTTTCAGATGTAGGTCTTAATGCAAGTCTATCTCCAATTTCATTATTACCTGAATGAGTTACCCAAAATACTTCTGGGTTGAATCCCGCAAAGTGTTTTTGTTCTTTCCCCAATAGTGATTCTGGAATTAGTATGGGCAAAAATCCATTTCTGATTTCATTGTTTGCAAATTTTTTATCAAATGTGTTTCTTAATGACTCCCAAATAGAATACCCATCAGGCCTAAGAACAATTAGTCCCTTAACTGGTGCATAATCTGCAAGTTTGGCTTTAAGAACAACTTGTGTGTACCATTCACTAAAATCTTCTTTTTTTGAAACTGTAATGCCTTTGTCTTTTTTACTCAAACTAGAATTCAAAGAATTAATTTAACTAATGAGCTTTTCGAGAGAATTTTGATATTTTAGATTATTTTAGAGGATCCCCTTTGCAAAGTACTTTACCCATGACCCTACTTTGGAAATTTGGACACACAAAACATTGAATGAAGTGAATATCTTCTTTCAAAACTGGGCACTCTACAAATTCTTGTTTCATTCTTTTGAGCATTTTTGGACTAACTCCTTTTAGTTTTAATTTTCCTTTTTCGTCCATCATTCCTCCTGCTTTCATTTCGTCTTTGACTTTATCTGTGAGTTTGTGTCTTCCTTCTCTTTCTTTAATTTCTACTTCGTATTTGTGTTCTAATTCACCCATATTACGTATACTGAAACTCGGTGATTTATTACTAACGTTTTTTGTATCATAAAAAAAGTTTAAACTTTAATATAATTAGCGATTTTTTTGCAAATTAGAAACCAATTGCTAGTAATTTTTGATGTTGAAGGTGTTTTGTATGATGAAGAATACCTTCCTATTCTTTCAGAAAAACTCAACAAAGAAGATGAGATTTGGGAAATTACTAGACAAGGAATTCAAGGAAAAATCAACTGGGAAGAAGGACTTCGAACCAGAGTTGCTGCTTTGAAAGGACTTGAGAAAAAAACTTGTCAAGAAGTAGCTGATTCATTACCAATAATGACTGGTGCAAAGGAAGCCTGTAGAGTCTTAAAATCTGCTGGATGGAAACTCATGGCTGTATCTGGTGGATTTACTCTGATGATGGACAGATTACAAAAAGAATTGGATCTGGATTATGTCTATTCTAATGAATTGATATTCAAAGATGGCAAACTTGATGGTGTAAAAATTAATGTTGATTCTGATAAATCAAAATCTGCAAAAATAAAAATTGCAGAATGGGGCGAGAAAAAAGAAGACATTGTTTGTGTGGTTGATGGTGCAAATGATGTGAAATTATTTGATATTTGTGGGTTAAACATTGCTTATAGGGCGCAAGACATAGTCAAGGATTTAGCTAGTATTGTCTTAGAAGAAAAAGACTTATCAAAAATTTTGGATATTATTAACAAGCACTTCAAGTTGGAATTAGAAACTACTACTGGATAACAATTTTTTAGTCCATTTCTTTAGTAATCTTGATTGCAAATTATCCCACTTTACATTGAAAAAGAAATTGAACCCTTTGATGATATTTCTGAATTAATTTCAAATTCTTTTGAGATATGTGATGGAGATATTCTTGTTATAGCACAAAAAATTGTTTCAAAACAAGAGGGAAGAATTGTTGATTTGTCAACTATCGCTCCTTCATTACTATCGGAAGGTATTGCTTCTCAGTATCAAAAAGATCCTAGGATTATTGAATTAATCTTATCAGAAACAAAAAGAATTGTGAGAATGAAAAATGGGATTATCATTGTTGAGACTAATAATGGAACTATCTGTGCAAATGCTGGGGTTGATGAAAGCAATGTCAAAGAAGGACATGCAACTTTACTTCCAATTAATTCTGATGCCTCTGCACAAACAATCCGTAATAAACTCCAGAAACAAACAAACAAGAATGTGGCAGTAATTATCTCTGATACATTTGGTCGTCCTTTTAGGATGGGTCAAACTAATTGTGCCATTGGGATTTCAGGATTGAATCCTATCTTGAATTATGCTGGAACATTAGATTCTTTTCAAAAAATTTTACGCATAACTGAAATTGCAGTTGCAGATGAACTTTCTTCTGCTGCTGAACTAGTGATGAAGAAAGCTTTGAAATGTCCTGTGGCAATTGTCCGTGATTATTCATTTAAGATAGAAGATCATGTGATTGATGAATTAATTCGCCCAGAAAATGAAGATCTTTTTAAATAAATTTCATTTTTTTCAATAGGATTATTATCTAATAGGGAGAAATTATTGTGAAAAATGCCAATAAAGACTGAATTACATTGTCATAACTCTTTTTCAAATTTTCATCTTGGTTACAAGGAACCTCCATATGATTGTGATATTTCAATCAGAGAACAACTAGAACAATCATATGAATTAGGATTAGATGTAATTTTTGTTACAAACCATAACACTTTGGATGGGTATGAACAGTTACTGGAATACAAAAATGATCATGCTAAATTCAAAAACATTGATGTTTTTCCAGCTGAGGAAATCACAACTGATACTGGTGCACATGTTCTAGCATATGGAATTCACGATACAATTGCAGAAGGAATTTCTCTTGAAGAGGTACTTGATGAAGTGACAAAGCAAGGTGGAGTATCGTCTGCCCCTCATCCCTTTAGTCTAATTGATGCATTACGTGAAAGTGCCAAAAAATGTGATATGGTTGAGGTTTTCAATAGCAATAACGTTGATTTGGTGTCTAATGCACGTGCAGCTCAATTTGCATTGGATAATAATATGATTCAGGTGGCAGGTAGTGATTCACACGTCATATCTACTCTTGGCAGATGTGTTAATGTTATTGATTCTGAAAATAATCTTGATGATATTTTATACGCAATGAAACATGGGGGAATTAAAATTTCTCAAACTGGTTATACGTCAAACAATGAAATACTTGATCATCTTAGATATCAAATTAACACTTCAAGAGAATACATAGCAGAGTATGTTTCTGAATATTATCCCCATTCAAAATGGTTCTCTACATTATTGCTCAAAATTTTTGATTCAAATCAATATAGTCCTCTGTGGCCAATGTGTTTCAAAATTATACTTTACTTTCTTAAACGAATTTCACAAAAAATCAATTTCCAAAATATGGATCCAAGTTTAATGAAAGAAAGAAATCTTGCTACTATGTTCAAAATGGCATTGTAGATAATAGTAGGGTAAGCTAAATTAAAATAGATTTTAATATGACAAAACGCTCTTGATGAAATAGATATCCATGTCTGAATCAACTGAAAAAAAATTAGATGTAACCGGATTATTTTGTCCTGAACCTGTGTTTAGAACAAAAATTGAAATTGAAAGAATGCAAGTTGGTGAAATTCTAATTGTTTCTGCAGATGATCCAGCAGCAGAGGATGATATTTCAAGATGGGTTACAAGAACTGGTCATGAATTAGTCAATATGTCTAAAGATGGAAGTGTAATCACATTTCAAATTAAAAAGGTGAAATAACCAGAATCATGACTACTGTTACTGATACAGATGTGTTAAGCCGAGTGGGTAACACATCTCTTGTGAAATTAGATTCTCTTTCTCATGATGACACTAAGTATTTTGCAAAATTAGAAGGTAACAATCCATTTGGTTCTGTTAAAGACAGAGCTGCATATTGGATGATTAAAGATGGTGAAGAACGAGGAATTTTAAAAAAAGGAAAGAGTATCATTATTGAACCTACTTCTGGAAACACTGGAATTGCTAATGTGTTGGGTTATAAAGTTGAGATAGTTATTCCTGAAAAAGTTAGTAATGAAACTAAGGAAATAATCAGAAATCTTGGTGCCAAAGTATTTGAGACAAGTGATGATTTGTGTCCCAAAGTTGGTGCTGGAACTGATCAAAGTATTGCACTTGCGACATCTATTGCATCATCCAGACCTGATACATATTATTCTCCAAATCAATATGCTAACGAAGCAAATTTTCGAGGACATTATGATGGAACAGGTCCTGAAATCTGGAAATAAACTGAGGGAAAAGTAACACATTTCTTTACTGGTGTTGGCACTGGTGGTACAATTACTGGAATTGGTGCTTTTCTTAAAGAGCAAAATCCTGATGTGAAGATCATTGGATGTCAACCACAACAAAATCACTTGATTCAAGGATGGAGAAACTTTGAAGAATCTGCAAAGCCTGATTTATTTTTGAAAAGAGAAAATGTTGTAGATGACTGGGTTTCTGTAGATAATAATGAAGCACTTTCAGTGGTAAAAGAAGTCTTTGAAAAAGAAAAACTTCTAATCAGTCTTTCCTCTGCAGCAGTTTATGCATGTATGAAAAAATATTCTATTCAAGGAGATGCATATGTAGTGGGAATTTTTGCTGATGATGGAAGAAAATTTAGGAGTGTTTATGCTACACAAAATGTTATGACTGGGCAAGAATTTGATAATGCTCTCAAAGAAGCAAAACACATGTCTGAATTGGCATACTGATTGTAATTATTCTAGAATTTTCTTTAGATATTTTTCATAAAATTCTCTAAATGATGTATTAATATCCATTTCATACCTGAGACATTTGTTACCATGTTCAGTGATTTGATCTCTGATTTCTCTACTCCATTGACTCTGCTGTTTGTCTTTAGAGTCCACAATTGATGGATTTTCTTTTATTTTTTCCATGATTTCTATTAATATCAATCCAAATTGATGAAATTTACTGGTACGTAATAGGAACATTTGTGATTCTTCCTTGTTAACTAAATTCATCAAAGAGTACGCCTGATTATAATATTTCATACCTATTTCGTTATATTTTTTGAAATCATCAATTCTTTTTTGCCAATATTCTTTGGAGGGCTTTTCTTCTATCTTGTAACTGAACTGAACTTCACTCAATTCCATTCCTAATTTTGCCAGTTTTTCACTATGTACTTTAGCTGATTTTTTTAGGTTTTCTTGATCATTGCTCATAAAACTCAGTACCTTTGCTTATTGTAAAGAGTTTAAATCTTTGATTTTTTCCAAGCATCATCAGATTTTTTAGAATAAAACATTATACACTTTTCACAAAATGAATCCCATTCATCAACTCCTACTTTTTTAAAAAACTTTATTGTCCATTTGTATGTGGGTTTTTTTCTGTATTGAAACTGTTGAATAGTATAGATATCTTTCTCATGAAATTTATTCAAACATTTTTTGCATTGTGCATTTTTCATTCTTGTTTGTTAGCACTTTCTGTAAGATACTTGTCAACATCAATTGCTGCCATACATCCATATCCTGCAGCAGTAACTGCTTGTCTATAATTTCTATCATGTACATCTCCTGCCGCAAAAACTCCTTCAATGTTTGTGTGAGTCTTGTTCTTTAAAACTACGTATCCTTGATCATCTAAATCAATCTGATTTTCGAATAGTTTTGTATTAGGTACATGTCCAATTGCAACAAAAAGACCTCCTACATCAAGTGTTGTTTCTTCATTTGTTTTTAGATTTTTCAAAACTGCCTGTTGCATTTTTTGGTCTCCTTTGATATCAATAACTGCTGAATCCCAATGAAAATCAATTTTTTTATTGTTAAATGCTCTTTCTTGCATTACTTTGCTTGCACGTAATTCGCTTCGTCTGTGAACCAAGTGAACCTTTGTAGCAAATTTTGTTAGAAATGTTGCTTCTTCTATTGCAGAATCTCCACCACCTGACACAACTAGTTCTAGATTTCTAAAGAATGGACCATCACATGTGGCACAATATGAAACTCCTTTTCCAGCAAATGTCTGTTCTCCTTCTAATCCTAGTTTTCTTGGATTTGCACCTGTTGCAATAATAACTGCACGTCCTTCGTATTCTTCTGTTCCTGTAAGAACTTTGAAAGGTTTGCGTCTAAAATCAACATCAACTACTTCATCATCAATAATCGTTGTCCCCATATTCTGACATTGTTTTCTCATGTCAATCATCAAATCTGGACCCATAATCGCATTTTCAAATCCAGGATAGTTTTCAACTTCTGTAGTGTTGACTAGTTGCCCTCCTGGCAATATCCCTGACAAAATCAAAGTATCATAACCCGCTCTAGAGCAATAAATTCCTGCAGTATATCCTGAAGGGCCTGCTCCTATGATAACGACATCAAACTTTGTTTCCTTGTCTGGGATTTTTGGACCCTCATCTTTTGTTTCAAGTACTGATGTACTATCATCTGCTGTCATCATGATAGTTCATCTTTCTATACATCAATAATTTAAGTGAATGTCCTTTTTGGGTTATTTAGATTTTATTTAATTCAGATATAATTTTTTGATGTTTTTCGCAAAATTTTCTGTTTTCTAATTGTGAGAAAAATAGTTCACTTTGCCAATGAGCATTAAACAATCTACAATCTTTGTGCTCACAAAATGCTTCTCCTGTTTCATAATAAATTATAGCTTGTAATAGATATCCCTCTGTAATTTCTGATATCCGTAAATCATGATATTCTAAAAATTTTCCTTTGTATTTTTTCTTGATTTCTTTAACTCTACTCTCAGAAAAATTTGTCATTAGATCTAGATAGTACTGTTTTGGTTTTGCTGGTGCTTCTATCATTCCTGTTGTTGAAATTATTGTAGGATTGGATCCGATTATAGCTCTTGCATGATATCTATAGTCATTCTCATCAAATGTACATGTGAGTTTATTTGTAAAAATGATGTGTAATGTATCAATATTATTTTCATTTATTGGAATTAATTTCTTAACTGCATTATGAAATTCAAATCCGTCATATAGTGTCATTTCTTCTCTCTTAGACATGTCTTTGTTTTCTTTCTCTATCTGTATGTCTTCTTTTGAAGGATCATGTTTTTCAAATGGTTTTTTTAAATTAAAAACTCTACAACTAGCAATGTTTTCAGACATCTCTTTGTTTATGCATTGAAATATGCTCTCTCTTATCTCAATTTCAACTGAAAATGTTTCTCTAAGAAATTTTTTTGATCTTTCTAATTGGATTTCGAGAACTTCAGGCTCATTATATAGAATTATTTTACGAGTTTTCACTATGATTCTTTTGTTATGATGGCTTATCTTTCTAACTGATTATTTTTTTATAGGTTAGACAATTTTTTACGAGTTACTTTATAATGTATGATAAAGTATTAGCAATTATGATATGGCATTACTTGATATGGAATACATTCCAGCACATAACCATGTTTTGGGAATTTATCACAAAAAAAATAAACTAGATTATGCTCTAACTTTTCTTAAAGATGGATATGAAAATAATGAAACTGTTTTGCTACTAATTAATGCTGCCTCAAAAGAAGACATAATTTCTATGATCAAACAAGAATGGATGATTGGTAATACCTACAACTCATCCTAAAACCCTCCAATACATCAGAATTGATGCCAAGTAAACAAATCCAAGATAGTTATCACAATTCTTCTCGTATCTGATTGCAGTTCTATGAAATCCACATTTGAGCCATGCAAAAA
>JACERO010000026.1 GCA_013911135.1 Candidatus Nitrosopumilus sp.
CAGATACGAGAAGAATTGTGATAACTATCTTGGATTTGTTTACTTGGCATCAATTCTGATGTATTGGAGGGTTTTAGGATGAGTTGATTATGAAAAGAGATGGCGAGATCAAACAAAATTTTAAAAGTCCATCTGATTCTGAACATATAATCATGCCTATTTTAGATAGAATTTCTAAAATCAAATCTGAAAGATTTACTTTGGAACAAGAGTTGGCATCTAAATTGATTTCAATTGTTATGCTGATGATTGAGTGACACAATCAAATGAACAAAATTCATCATTCATATTATAAAATTCTCTGCCACAATGTTTGCATTCTTTGATAGTTCTCATGTGTCAACACGTAATTCTGACATATAAGATCGATCAATTTTCTTAATATAGTGTAGAGAAATTTTTAAGCGATCAATAATATTTCGCAATTTTCATGATTGTTTAAATCAGGTAAAAGCCTAGATAACTTTATGGCAACTCAGATGACTGCTGCACAACGTGGTATCGCTACTGATGAAATGAAGCAAGTGGCAAAAGATGAAGATGTTTCACTTGATTGGCTAATTCCAAAAATTGCAAGCGGTTCTATAATAATTCCAAGTAATAATATTCGACCACAAAAAATTCATAATGTTGGAATTGGTAAAGGTCTTAAAACTAAAGTGAACGTCAACATTGGTACATCCACACTAAACGTAAACTTGGAAGAAGAAATTGAAAAAGCCAAGATTGCAGTGAAATATCATGCAGATACAATGATGGATCTTAGTGATGGTGGTGATGTTAAAAAAATAAGACGAACTCTTTTGGATGTTACTCCTATTACTTTTGGAACTGTTCCAATTTATGAAGCCTACAATTATGGTGTTGAGGTTCACAAAAATCCTTTAAATTTAACTGAAGATGATTATCTAAATGCATTTGAAAGTAATGTGAAAGATGGAGTTGATTATGTCACAATTCATTGTGGAATTACTAAAGACATTGCAAAAAGAATCCTAAAAGTTCAGAGATATGGTGGTGTTGTAAGTAAAGGAGGAACAATTACTGCGGCTTGGATGTTAAAACATGACAAAGAAAACCCATACGTAACTCATTATGACTATATGATTGAACTTGCCAAAAAATATGATGTGACATTTAGCCTCGGTGATGCACTTAGACCTGGCTCAATTTTAGATTCTCATGATGAATTACAAGTTCAAGAAATGATCAATATATCACAATTAACAAAACGTGCACATGAACAAGATATCCAAGTGATGGTTGAGGGTCCAGGACATGTTCCACTAAATGAGGTTGCAGCAAATGTTAGACTCGCAAAGTCTCTAATTGGTGATGTTCCATACTATGTTCTTGGTCCTTTGGTAACTGATATTGCATCTGGTCATGATCACATTGCAAGTGCAATTGGGGCTGCAGTTTCAGCAAGTGAAGGAGTTGATCTTTTATGTTATCTTACTCCTTCTGAACATCTCGCTTTACCAAATGTAGAAGAAGTCAAAGCGGGACTGATTGCATACCGAATTGCAGCTCATGCCGGTGATCTTGTGAAAATTCGTGACAAGGTAATCAAATGGGATATGGAAATGACTGAAGCTCGACGTACTCTGGATTGGGAAAAACAACTTGCGTTATCTATTGATCCTGAGGCTGCGGCTAAAATTCATAGTCGAACAGGACAGCATTCTGGAAATAATGTTCCATGTACAATGTGTGGTGGTGCTTGTGTTTACATGATGTTGCCACAGCAAAAAAAGTATAAAAAAGAAAATAAAAATTTACAACAGATTGAATAACACTTTTTGAAGACTAGGAACTGTTTCGTAATTTTCTAATTCTTCTACATTTATCCACTTAAAATCAGAATTTTCCCAATTAAGCTTAATTGCTGAATTTTTTGCTTCAAACAAAAATGGAAATATTTCCCACTCATGATTTTCATATTGAGGTGAATTAATTCTCATCTCTTCTGAAGATCTAACAAGTGTGATCATATCTTCTGTTATTCCAACTTCTTCAAAAATCTCAATCTTTGCTCTTTTTAGTGGCTCTTCATTTTTTTCTATAATTCCACTAATTCCTGCCCATAACCCTTTCATTGATTTTACTTTATCACTTCTCTTTAGAATCAATAATTTTTCGTTATCTCTAATGAAAGATGTGACTATCTTTGTTGAGCACATATCTGCTATTTTTCAACGGCTTTTACCATTTTTGTTAGTCTTTTGTAGGATTCATTGATGTCGGTATGCTCTTTAAGTCTCTCTTGAACCTCTTTGATGTAGTTGATTACATCTTCGGTCTTTGATTCTTGAACATCTGTGAGTAATCTACCTACATCCTTCCAAAGTTCCTCAGCAACCCTTCGAATCTCTGGATTTGCAATAATTGTTTCAATTAGTTCTGGAGACTCAGTCATTATGCTTTCTGCTAATGTCTTTTGTACTCTAAAAGTGGTTCCTGACATTTTTTCTGTTAGCATCATCTTTTCATCTTTTGAGATAATTTTTGCAAAAACGACATTCATTAAATGAGTTAATCCTAAAATCACTGCAATCTTTTTGTCATGTTCAACTGCATCAATTGTAACAAAGTTTGCTCCTTCAAATAACGATTTTGCAACAGTTAATTCACTTTTGGCATCTTTAATTGGAACTGAAATTATGTTTTGACCCTTGATTGTTTTTATTCCTGGACCAAACATCGGATGAATGCAAATTGGATTAATCTTAGCTGGCATCTTTGCTAATGATGATGCTACTTTGGACTTTTCAGATGAAATTTCAATGAGATATGTTCCACGCTGCATCTCTTTTGCAATTAATCTAATAATCTCTGGTGTTCTTCTTGTGGGAGTGCACAGAACAACATAATCTGCTTTTAGAATTGCTCCTATCAAGGAATCTGACACCATGATGTCTTTTCCTGTAACTTTGTTTTCTGAATCATAACCTATCACTTCAAAATTTTTGCCTGCAAAATATTTTGTAAACCATTTCCCCATTTGGCCGCCAGCACCCAAAACTGTAACTTTCTTCTTCATTGTTTCTCCTTCATGATGTTGCTCAGTATATTCATTCCGTCCATTAGTATTTTTTCATCTTGACATGCAGAAATTCTAATGAAATTTTTGTAATCCCCAAATCCCTCTCCTGGTGCTACTGCTAACCCTTTTTCAAGTGTGCTGTTGGCAAATTGAACACCATCAAATTCTTCTTGGCTAACTCGTGCAAAAAGGTACATAGATCCATCTGGAATGACAAAATCTAAGCCCATCTCTTTTGCTTTCTGTGCCAACATGTCTAGTCTGTTTTGTACTGTATTAGTATTATTGGTCGTATCTGCCTCAAGTGCTTTCATAGCTATGTATTGAATGGGTTCTGAGACATTTGTTAGGCACAATGCCTCTAATTTTGCCATTTTTTCAATAATTTTTGCATCTGCTATACCGTATCCAATTCTGAATCCTGTCATGGCATGAGATTTTGAAAATGATTGAGTAACAATGCTTTTTTCATAATTGTAACTTAGAATGCTTTTCCAACTACTTTTTGCGTATTGTGAATAGATCTCATCACTTAACACATAGAGGTTATTTTTTCTAGCTAGGTCAACTATGTCATCCTGTAACTTTTCAGGTAGAATTTTCCCTGTTGGATTGTTTGGATAATTTAGCACAATCATTTTTGTGTTTGAATTAATCGTTTTTTCTATTTGTTCTAAAGATGGTTCCCATTTGTCTTCTAGAGTTGTATTGATAGTTTTAACTTTGATTCCAGAGTTTAGTGCACAGTCTTTGTATGCAGGCCATGCAGGTTCTATTACAATCATCTCGTCACCTGGATTAAGAAGTGTTGATATTGCAGTGAAAATTGAAAATCTTGCACCTGGACTAACTATGATGTTGTCTTGTGTAACATTAGTGTTGAATTTCCCTGAAATATATTTTGCAAGTGTTTCTCTAAATATTGGCATTCCTCTTACTGGCCCATATTTTAGAAATCCTTTATCAAACACTTCTTCTAAAGCTTTTTTCACAACGAGTGGTGGCAAAAAATCTGGATCTCCTACTTCCATGTGGATAATCTTTTTTCCTTGCTGCTCAAGTGATTTTGCTTTTAAGAAAATGGATAGATGTGTTTGTTTATTTGATGATTGAACTTTTACTGATTCATTAAAAAGGAAATTCAAATATTTTGTTGCAATTGCTTCATCAAGTCCTATATTTTTACATAGTGAGATTACTTTACCACGTAAGTTATCTTCTCGCAATTCATCAGTAACCCCTTTACCCATATTCTTTTTTACTTTCCCGATTTCTTTTGCAATATCTGTTCTAGTTTTTAGCAGCTTTATCATTTCTAGAGTAACTTCGTCCATCCTATTTCGAAGATCATTGATATCTGACATTTTCTTACAACACAGACTTGATTGTTCCTGCAAGGAGTGCATGATCTGCTATGGTCAAGGCTACAAGTGAGTCTACTACAGGTGGCGCTCTAGGTACAACACATGGGTCATGTCTTCCTTTAACTTGAAGTATTGTCTCTTTTTTGGTCTTAATGTCTACTGTGCTTTGTTTTTGTGCAATTGATGATGCTGGCTTGAATGCAATTCTCATAGTAATTGGCATTCCATTTGAAATACCTCCAAGAATTCCCCCAGAATTGTTTGTCTTTGTAATTATTTTTCCTTTTTTAATGGTATACAAGTCATTATTTTCAGAACCGTAAAGTTCTGAACCTCTAAATCCTGAACCAAACTCTACTCCTTTCACAGATGGAATTGAAAAAATTGCTTTACTCAAATCTGATTCTAATGAACTAAAAATTGGTTCTCCTAATCCTACTGGAACATTTGTTGTAACTGATTCAATTATCCCTCCAAGAGAGTCTCCTTTTTTTCTTGCATCTAAAATACTAGCCCTCATCATTTTTGCAGTTTTATTTTTAGGACATCTCACTTCATTTTTGTAAATTGATTTGATCATTTTTTCATTAAATTCTCTCTCCATCTTTACTTTTCCAATTTGTGTTGTGTAAGAATTTGTTTCAATTCCTAATGTTACTTTGAGTAATTTTCTTGCAATAGCTCCTCCCATTACATGTGTTGCAGTTAATCTACCAGAAAATCTTCCCCCTCCTCTGTAATCATTATAATGATTATATTTTATCATGGCAGGATAGTCTGAATGTCCTGGTCTTAGTTTTGTTTTCAAATTTTCATAATCTTTTAATTTTTGGTCACTATTCCAAATTATCATTGTAATTGGAGCACCAGTAGTATGTCCTCTGAACACTCCAGATATAATTTCAACAATATCTCCTTCTTTTCTTTGAGTTGAAATAAGATTCTGACCTGGTCTTCTTTGATTTAACATCGTTTGAATATCTTTTTCATCAATTTCTAATCCTGCAGGGCATCCATCTAACACAGCACCGATAGCTTTTCCATGACTTTCTCCAAAACTTGTTAAAATAAGACGCTGACCAATAGAACTTCCCGGCAACACAATATCAAAGCTAAATGATGCTTATAATCGTGCCCTAGGTCTAGTTTTTAGGTAATTCTCAGAAAAATATGCGTGATTTTAGGTTGTATCTTTATCTATTTTAGTTGATTTTTTTAAAAATTGTTTCACTAAGTTTGAATTTTTGCACCTAGATTATTCATCTCTTCTACAAAACTTGGATATGAAATTTTGACTGATTCAGGATCTGTTACAGTACAATTTCCTATATACATTCCCGCGATACAAAATGCCATGAATAGTCTATGATCATTTTCAGAATTTAATTCTGCCCCTCTTAAATTTTCTGATGATTCTAAAATCATACCATCTTCTTTTTCTTGAATTTTTATTCCAAGTTTTATAAGCTCCCTTGATACAATTGCGATTCTATCTGTTTCTTTTAGTCTTGCATGCTTTACATTAACTATTTCAATTGGACTTGCTGAATTCAATGCCAAAATTGCAAGAGGTGGAAGAAGGTCTGGAGAATTACTTAGATCAAATCTACCTCCAGTTAGTTTTTGAGGAGATTTAATTTTAATTTCACCATCATTGATGATAACATTTACTCCTAATTGTTCTAAAATATCAATAAACACTTCATCTCCTTGTGGTAAGTTTCCGATATCTCCTTTGATTGTAATTTCTTCTCCATTAAGTACTGTAGCTGACAAAAGTAGTGCAAGACTTGAAAAATCAATTGGTACTGTAAATGTAGTGCTTTTGTAGATTTGTGGTGTTATGCTGTATCTTTTGTATGGGATTAATGTTTTGACTGACACTCCAAACTTTCTCATTGTTGCAATTGTTGCATCAAGATATGGTTTTGAAACTAAATTTCCTTCTATGGTTAGATTAATTCCATTTTCTGTTAGTGGTGCACAAATCAATAACGCCGAGATGAATTGACTTGAATAATTTCCTGGAATTGTAACCTCTCCTCCTGAAATTTTTCCTTTGATTTTGATTGGTGGTTTTCCATCTGTTGAGCTACATTGTGCCCCTATACTTGATAGTGCATCTAACAGAGGTTGCATTGGTCGTTTTTGTAGACTAGAATCTCCTGTTAAGATAATCTCTTTAGAAAATAGACTAGCAATACCTGATGCAATTCTAATTGTTGTTCCAGAGTTTTCTGTATTGATTTCAGGCACATTTATGCCTAATTTGATTGGATTTTTGACAATAATTGACGAATTTTTGATTTCTATCTCTGCACCAAATTTTTTGCAAGTCTCAATTGTTGCAATGGTATCTGCTGATAGCAATACATTATCTACTCTACTATTATTTCCTGCAAGCGATGCAAGAAAAATTGCTCTATGTGTGTAACTCTTATTTGAAGGACAAACTATTTGTCCTGAAATTTTTGATTTTTCAACTTTACAATTCATGAACTTCAGCCTTTTTGTTACTAACTTTTGAAATAATTACATTTCCTTCTAATGTTGAAAATATTTTTTTCATATTTGCTTCATTTTCTTTTTTTACTATTGCTGCAACAGCAGGTCCATTTCCAGAAATCGATGCAGCAAGTGCGCCTTTTTTAATTAAATTAGTAATTATTTCAGGATCTGAATTTAGAATTGATGCTGTTGCTAATCCATTAATGATCATTGCTTCCCAATAGTTTGTTTTTCTTGCCAGCTCCCATGCATTTTCAAATACTGCCGAAAGAACTTTGAGATTTTTCAAATTACCTCTTTTTCTATTTTTTGGAATAAATATTACTACAACTAAATTAGTTGGGCCTTTTTCAAAATGAACTCTTTTCCTCTTTGCATTATCTGTAACATTAAACCCTCCATAGTAACATGAACATGCATCATCAAAGGCACCTGTGATGCTTACTTTGGATTCAATTGATGCATCAACTCCTGCAAGTAAAATTTCTTGATCAGTAAATTTTGGTTTGAATATCTTTGCACACGCTAATGCTACTGCAGATGAAATAGCACTTGAGCTTTTAAGTCCAAATCCAGTTGGAATTTCTGAATCAAGTGTAATTGTAATTTTGTTTTGCTCTAAATCTTTCTTTGAAACTATTTTTTCCACAGTTTTATTGATTAAGCAAGAACTGAGGGTTTTATTTTTAGATTGTAGTATGATTCCATGCCCAGAACTAGTTTCTACTGTTGCTTCTACTTTTAGTGCAATTCCTAATGTTGCACCTTTTTGGTTTGCAATTGCATTTACGAGGGAAATTGCTCCATGCACTGTAGCTATCGCTTTTGCCATCAAAATCCTCCCAACAATGCTTTTTTCATTGTGTTATAAGGTGCTTCTACACCGTGCCAAATCTCAAAGGATCTTACTGCTTGGCCTAGGAGCATCTCATATCCAAAAATAATAATCGCTTTCTTTTCTTTTGCTTTTTTGATAAAATCTGTACTCATTGGCATGTATACAATATCGTACACAATTGTTTTTTCATTAATACTTTCTAATGAAATAGGGCTTGGTTCATTCTTTAGACCAATTGATGTGGCATTAACAATAATATCATAATCTTTTGCAGTATCATTAACCTCTTCAATTTTTACTGCATTAGCACTCAATCCTATTTTTTTTGCAAACTCTGACAACTTTTCAGCATTTTCTAGTGTTTTGTTTGCAATAGTAATGCTATTTGCTTTCTCTTTTACAAACCCTGCAACTATTGCTCTTGCAGCTCCTCCTGCTCCAAGAAGAAGCACTTTTGTATTTTCAATATTTAATTTCTTTTTCTTAAATGGTTCTATGAATCCTCCCATGTCTGTATTGTATCCTTTAAGAATACCATTTTCATTTGCAACAGTATTAACTGCACCAATCAAACTACATACTTCATCAGTTTTATCAAGATATTTCATCATCTCAACTTTATGAGGGATGGTAACGTTGAATCCATCCACCTTAATTTTTTTCAATCCTTCAATTCCATCTTCTAACTCTCCTTTTGGAATTCTATAAGCAATGTATGAACAATCTAAATTCAATTCTCTAAATATTGCACTATGAATATTTGGAGACAGTGTATGATCAATTGGATCTCCAATTATCGCAAATGTTTTCCCCATCTTATTTTCTTGAGTAATAAGATTGATTTAAACTCTCAACTATTGATTTAGTTATTTTTTTAGATTTGTAATTTTTTTTACTTCATCAACACTGAACTGTCCCGGAGCAATTGCCTTTCCTAATGAGATATATGTGTATGGACTACCTAAATACAGGCACAAAATTCTTGAAATTCTGCCAAAATCTCCCATTGCAAATGATATTAGATTATTTTTTCCTTTTTTACTGTATAACTCAAGCATTCTATTGGAATCATCCGTTGTTTTTGCAGTACATACAATTTTTACATTAGATGAAAATTTACTCATTTGATTCATTTTCTTTTTTAGTTCTGCAGAACTTGGTGTTTTCTTAAAGTCATGCCATGATACCAGCAATTTTGTTTTTGTTGATTTTAGATATTTTCTTAATGATGAATTTCTTTTCAATGTGTTAAATTCTACATCTAATAGGAATGGGTTGTATTCCGCAATTAGTTTTAGAATCGAAATTCGTTCTTTTTCGCTTCCTGAAAATTTTCCACCTTCTGTTTTTGGTCTTAGTGTACATACAATCTTGTTTAGATCTTTTTTGATTAACTCTATTGCTTCTGGAATTTGTTCAATCTTTAAAAAATCAAATCTGACTTCAACATAATCTGATTTTTTTAGTGCAATTTTTAATGTCTGTTTTATTTTGTATGGAGTTTTTTCTGTAATAGAGACACAAGTTTTGTATTTCATTTTTCTAATATGTATTCATCTGAAACTTCCATCCCAAAATGTCTACCGGTAGCAGATTTTGCATGTACCATAACTATATCTCCTTTTTTTAGATGTGTAACTGATACTAGTTGTCCATTTGGTTTTACAAAGCGAATTGTTTCAGCATCTTGTGCAATAATTCCGCCTATTTCATCTCCTGCAGATGCTTTGATCATTAACATTGGTCTTCGTTCAATCTTTGATCTTCCCACCGTTGCTCTTCTTGCTTTTCCTTTAGAATTAAGAATTAATACTTCAGAACCTGTTTCAACTTCTGATAGATAATTGGTTGTACCATCTGGTGCAAGAGTATAACAATGAACAGCACCTGCATTTACTCTAAATGGTCTTGGAGATGTAAATGATGATCCTACTGATTCATTATGAACTAGAAACAAAAAGTTTGATCTATTTCCAATTAACATTCCTTCTCCTTTGTGAAGCATTGAAGCTGTATCTACACAGACACGTTCACCATCTCCAACTTCTTTTATTTCGATAATCTTTGCCGGTTTCATATCAAAACTACTGGTTCCTAGGTATACCATTGCCTCTCTTACTTCATTAATTGTTGATGTGCTGAAAATTACTCCATCAACTCCTACCTCTAAAATCGAAAACATTTTTCTTACTTCTTTAGGTGTTCTGGCAATTGCAAAAATTTTGGTATGTATTTTGTGAAGTTTTGCAATAATATTCTCAAGAGGGATGATTTTCCAGTCTTTTACTTCTACTATAACAAAGTCTAATCCTTTCTTTGCAGCAGAAAGAATATTTTCAATATCTGCATTCGATAATACTTGGAATTTTCTTCCAACTTTTTTGCCTTTAGGCTTGGATGCTCCTTTTTCAAGAACCACATACTTTGCAGCACTTGAAGGAAAAACTGTCTGTAGTTTTGTTTTTTTCTTGCCTAGTTTTTTGGGGTCAAGATACACCATCTTGATTCCTTCAGCTTCTAATTGAGGAAGAAATTTGGTTAATTGCGACTCTGACACTTTAGGTGTAATTATTAATTCTCTTGTTTTACTCAATTTTCTTCAATGCTTCCTTTGCAGTTCCTTTCCTAAAAATTATTTCAGCTAATGCCTCTACCATTTTTTCAGGTGTTTTGTGTGCAAAGATGTTTCTACCATATGTGACACCTTTAGCTCCTGCAGACATAGCATCTTCAGTCATTTGAAGAATATCTAAATCAGTTTTTGCTTTTGGTCCACCTGCAATAACAATTGGAACTGGTGTGCTCTTTACAATTTTTGCAAAGGAATCTATATCTCCTGTGTATAATGTTTTCACAATATCCGCACCACATTCTGCACCAATTCTTGCAACATGTCCAACAATTTCAGGATCATGAGGGTCCTTGATGTTTTCTCCTCTTGGATACATCATTGCCAATAATGGCATTCCCCATTTGTGACATTGATCAGCAGTTGTTCCAAGTTGTTCTAACATCTCTGGTTCTTCTTTACCACCAATGTTGATGTGTAATGAAACACCATCTGCTCCTAATGCTACAGCTTCTTTTACTGTTCCAGTTAACATCTTGCGATTGGGTGATAATGATAATGAAGTGCTACTTGAAAAATGAACTAAAATACCAACTTTAGTTGGCTTAGGTAATGTTTTGAGAATTCCTTTGTTGATAATCGCACTTGTGAGTCCATGTCCCTCACATTTGTAAATTGTAGAAGCGGGGTCTTCAAGACCCTCAATAGGTCCATTTGAAATACCATGATCCATTGGAATACAAAGCATTCTTCCTTTTCTGAGAATTCGATTGAGTCTAATTTGATTTCCTGATACCATTGTTGATCTCCATTTTATCCCTACTTAAAAATAACGTGAGCCAACACACTTGAGTTCAAACAGACTTGAGCCTAAATTTCTTACTTGTCAATTCTTTTTTCTGTTACTTTTTTCTATCAAGGATTAAATACAAATTAAAAAAGATGAATTACAATTGAGCCAAACTACTGAACAGATACAAAAAAGCGATATCAAAGATATTTTGGAAAATTCTCTAAATGGTAAAAGACCTGAACCTGAAGATTGTTTGAGGCTCTTAGAGTCTGATGATGTTCATCTTATGGGGCTTGTTTCTGGACATTTAACAAAAAAACAATTTGGCAAAAAAGCATCTTTTATCAATAATATTATTTTGAATTATACCGATGTTTGTATCACTGATTGCAAGTTTTGTGCATTTTATCGACCACCTGGTGCTGAAGACGCTTACACATTAACTCTTGATCAAATTGAATCTAGAGTAAAGACTTCATGGGACCTGTTTAAAATCCGTCAAGTTTTGATTCAAGGTGGACATAATCCAAACCTGAAGATAGAATACTATGAAGATGCATTCAGAATGATTAGAGAGAAATTTCCACAAGTTGGAGTTCATGGATTATCTACATCTGAAATTGATATGATTGCAAAAGTTGAAAAATCCTCCACCAAAGAAATTTTGTCAAGACTAAAAGATTCTGGTTTACAATCAGTACCTGGAGCCGGAGCTGAAATCTTAGTTGATTCAGTTAAAGATGTCATTAGTCCAAAGAAAATTTCTAGTGCTGATTGGATTAGAATAATGGATGAAGCCCATTCACTTGGGCTGCCAGCTTCTGCAACTATGATGTATGGTCATGTAGAAAACAAAAAAGATATTGTTGATCACTTTTTTAAAATTGTAAAACTTCAAGAAAAAACTAAAGGCTTTATGGCTTTTATCCCCTGGAATTTTGAACCAATCAATACTTTGATGCATGAAGAAGGTTTGGTTGAATATGGAACTGGTGGAGTCCAACTTTTGAAGATGATTGCAATCTCTAGATTAGTTTTTGATGGTTTAATTCCTCATATTCAATCTTCTTGGTTGACAAATGGAGTTGGCATGGCTCAACTTGCTTTGCAATATGGTGCTAATGACTTTGGTGGTACACTCATTGGAGAAGAAGTTGTTTCATGCACAGGTGCCCGCTCAACTGAACTAACAGATAAAAAAATCATTGCTGCAATTCATCAGATTGGATATCAGGTAGAAGAGCGAGATAATTTCTACAATCCTGTTAATACATCATAGTTCATAATCAGACCACTTAGAGTCAACTAGATTTTTTGTTTCATCATCAACTTTTACTTGCTGCTGAATTTCTCTTTCATATCCTTCCTCTTTGGTCTTTTGTGTTGCATCAATTCCCATCTTAGAACCTAGATTGACAAGTGGCGATGCTGGATCAAGAGTGTCAGTTGGAGTGTTATTGATAATTATTGTATCTCTTGCTGCATCTGCTCTTGTAGTAATTGCCCAAATGACATCATTCATGTCATGTACGTTGATGTCATCATCTACTACCACAAACGTCTTTGTTAGAGATAGTTGTCCCATTCCCCATAATCCCATCATCACTTTTTTTGCTTGTCCTGGGTATCTTTTTTTGATTGAAATAATTGCTAATCCTTGGAACCATCCTGCTGATGGCATACTATAATCTACTACTTCTGGCTGGAGCATTTGAATCAATGGCAGAAATGATCGTTCGATAACTTTTCCAATGTATGCATCCTCCAGGACTGGTTTTCCAACAACTGTTGTAACATAGATTGGATCTTTTCTTCTCATAATTCCTGTTAGTGTAAATGTTGGATATGGCTCAACTGGTGTATAGTATCCTGTATGATCTCCAAATGGTCCTTCGTCTCTAATGTCTTCTGGATCTACGTACCCTTCTAAAACAATCTCTGCATTCGCAGGAACGTCCAAATCAATTGTTTTGCATTTTACTGTTTTAATTCCTTCTTTTCTTGTAATTCCTGCAAACAAGTACTTGTCAAGTCCTTCTGGTACTGGTGCAATTGATGAAAATATTGTTGCAGGTTCTCCTCCAATAATTATCGCAGCTGGAATTTTTTCACCTTTCTCTTTTGAAATGTCTCCGTGATGAGCCCCTCTCTTATGCTTTTGCCAGTGCATCAACGCATGAGTTTTGTCTATTATCTGCATTCGGTAAACTCCCAGATTTCTTATTCCTGTTTCTGGATGTTTTGTGGCAACTAATCCTAGAGTGATAAATCGACCAGCATCATTAGGCCATGATTTTAGAATTGGTAAATTCTCAAAAGATGCATCACTTGATGTTATTTCAGTTGCTGGCCCACTTGTTTCTGCTTTGGGAAATGATGATGCCATCTTTGAGAGTTCTGGAAGTTTTTTAATTTTATTTAGAAAACCTGATGGAATATCCATCTTTATCATATCTGCAATACGTTGACCAATTTCAGTAAAGTCTGTCATCTCTAGTGCTATCTCTAATCTTTTCATGGATCCAAATGCATTTCCTAAAACTGGCATGTCATATCCTTTTACATTTTCAAAAAGAATTGCAGACCCCTTAGAGTACATCTCTCTTCTTAGTATCTCTGCAATTTCTAAATCAGAGTCAACTTCAGTTTTAACTCTCTTTAATTCACCATTCTTTTCAAGCTCTGAAACAAATTCATGAGTGTCTTCTATTGGCACAATGAGTCTGATGTTAGTTCAAGTATAAGCTTAACTGGATTTACGTAAAACTAGGTTTTCTTTATGTTCTTTTAACAAATGTATTTTAGTTCTCACTTATAAGAAAAATAGTATTGGCTGATGACAAATGTGTTGTTTGTAAGGGAAATGGAACCATAAAATTACTTGGCACTCAATGTCCATTTTGTAACGGAACCGGTGAACCCAATCAATCTGCTAAATCATATCTTGATTCTCATATCTGCCAATGTATTTTTCTTGATAGAAAAAAATGTCCTCTATGTGGAAAGCGATGTCATCATGATACTCCAAACAAACCCAAAATTCTGTTAAGTCCTGAATAATCTATACTGGGGGGAGTTCAGTCTTTCTGTCATGACCGCCAGAACCAAACTTGCAGTAAAAACATAATTCTGATTCCATATACTTTAGTTGTTCAACTTGAATTGCTCCTAGTTTTAGAGCAATCTTTGTTAGAATTTTATATTTTAATGGCATTGCAGGAATCACTTCTTCCATGTATACTTTGTAATGATCTGGACAAAACTTGAGTGTAATTTTGGTTGGCTCTTTACCTTTTTGATTTACCTGTTTTGTAAAAGTGATTTGCTCTCTAATGTATTCATGTTTTGGACATGGACAATCTCTTCCACCTGGATGTTTGTATGCTGGTATGTTCTTCCAGTCAAAATCAGGATATTCTTTCTCGAAATCGTCCATTGTAACTATTATTTCATTTGTGCATATGTCTATTATAGATTTGTACAAGTTTTATGGAAATTTTCCAAAATTGATAGTAACTCACTGAAAATAGTCACGTTCTCAAAATGTTTCTAATTCCATAATTCATCTATTTTCTATTTTTAATAGTAATGTTATTCTTTGATCATTTTCTATATTGTTTATGCCACCAAAAATTGTGTGTCCTAACTGTCAGCAAAATGAATGGCTTGAAAATGCTGAATTGAATTATCTTCCCAAAGTTACTAAGATAGAAGGTGGGAAATATGTATCTGATACTGATAATGGTATTCATATCAAACTATGGCGATGCAACAATTGCATGTATGTCATGCAATTTTGGGAGCCTGACTGATTTTTTGATAATTTTCAAAATCTACAATTGATCTGATGAAAATTTTGTAAATTATTGTGCCTCTTTGAGAATTAATTAAAAGTACGATCTAACACTAATCAAAATGTAAATAAGCCGTGTATATTTACAATAAGGAATGGCAGCAAAAAAAGCAAGTACTAAAAAAGCTCTAGAAACTAAAATTGCAGCATTAGAAGCAAAATTATCTAAACTATCAGCACAACTTGAAACACCAAAGCCAGCTGAGACAAAGCCAGCAGAGGTAAAACCAGCTGAGACAAAGCCAGCAGAGGTAAAACCAGCTGAGACAAAGCCAGCAGAGGTAAAACCAGCTGAGACAAAGCCAGCAGAGGTAAAACCAGCTGAGACAAAGCCAGCAGAGGTAAAACCAGCTGAGACAAAGCCAGCAGAGGTAAAACCAGCTGAGACAAAGCCAGCAGAGGTAAAACCAGCTGAGACAAAGCCAGCAGAGGTAAAACCAGCTGAGAAAGCACCACCAGCTCCAGTAACATTTCAAGCTGCATTAGAAGATGCATACTCAAATGCTACAATGACTTCTTTCCATGATTACCGAGCAAAGGTTACAGGTTATGTCCCAGCGGCAAACAGATACTTTGTGAGACTACATGCTCCTGTGGGAAAAGTTCCAACATCAAACTGGAACGAGCAAAAAGCAAAGGTTACTGGTTATACACAACCATCAAACCAATACTTTGCAACAAGACAAAGATTAGCTTACAGTCCACCAGGTAAAACATTTGGAAGTTTTAGTGGTGTTACCATGAGTGTTGAAGGCGTTGAAATAAAAGCACAAACACAAGAACCACCAAAACCAGCTGAGACAACACAAGCACCTCCTCCACAATCTAGCTCCAGTAGTGATACAGGAAAATCAAAAAAACAATCATTGGAAGAGTATGAAGCTGATTACATGCAAAGAATGGCAGACCAGCAAAGAGAGAATGAAGAACTAATGAGAGCAGCCGCAGAGCTAAATGCAAAGCGTCAAGCAGAATCTTCACCAAGTGATTCTTCATCTAAAAAGGGTGCATTACCAAAAGGTTTCTAATTTTTTACTCCAAACTTTTTCTTATTTTTAATTTGAACTTAGGAAATCCTCTAGAACTTGTTTTGAATGTCCTGCAGCCTTTACCTTGGGATAAATTTTGAAAATCTTTCCTTTTTCATCTACAAGAAATGTACTTCTTGTTACTCCCATGTATTCTCTACCCATGAATTTTTTCTTACCCCAAACGCCAAACATCCTTGAGACCTTCTTGTTTACATCTGCTAAAAGTGGATATTTTATTCCCATTTTGTCACAAAATTTTTTGTGGGAGTCTACATCATCAGGACTGATACCAATAATTTCAATTCCTTCTTTTAGGAATTTTTTATAGTCTTTTGAAAACTCATTAGCCTCTGTAGTACATCCTGGTGTGAAATCTTTTGGGTAAAAGTAGATGGCATGTTTTTTGCCCTTAAAATCCGTAGATTTTACTTTGCTACCCTTTGCATCATTTATCTCAAATTTTGGAACAGGATCTCCTTCAGAAATCATTACATTATCCGATGAATTTCTCTATAATTAATTACTTTTTGACCTGTGCTGATCACAATTTTAGTTCGAATCTTTTATATGGAAACTGGGATGGATTTTTCTTAATGGTTAATCCAAGAGCATTCCTTGCTGAAGCAATTGCAACTTATGGCTTGGTATTTTTTGGTCCTCTCTCAGTAATTTTGGCAATCTCTGCATTTGGAGAAGAATTAACAACACAATCTGTATTGTTTATTGCTCTTGGACACACGGAGGCGCTATTGCATTAATGGTATATGCATTTGGACATGTATCTGGCGCTCACATTAATCCTGCAGTTACCATCCCAATGATGATTACAAGAAAGATTGGAATTGCAGATGGTGTTGGCTATATTATTTCACAATTAATTGGTGCAGTAGCAGCAGCTGCTACACTTAGCAATTTTACCAGAACTTGGAGCCAAAGTAAACTTTGCAACTCAAGGTGGCCCCAAGTGATCTAATCAATAATAGCATTGGTTCTGCATTTGCACTAGAGGCAGTTTTAACATTCTTCTTAGTAACTGTAATCTTTATGGTAGCTGTTCACAAGAAAGCATCTCCTGGATTGCATGGATTTACAATTGGTGGAATGGTCTTTCTTATTCACCTAGTTGCAGTACCTCTAACTGGTGCATCTACTTTGTCGAACAAATAACAATCTGATCAATATCATTACACCACAATAGCTTTGGATCCCACATTCTGAATAGTTTCATGGAAAATTGGAGTCAATACAATGAGAAACTAGTCAGAAGAGGTGAGATCATAATGTCATTTGATGTTATCAATAACTGGCATAAAGAACTAGAGGTCATGAATCACAACAAGAGAGGTAGAAAGTTTGACTATCCTGATTCGTTCATGAAATTATTGGGTTATGCTAGAGTATATTTTGGATTACCATTCAGACAAACAGAAGGAATGATTCGTGCATATTCCAGACGCATTCCAGCAGTTCCTGATTTTACATCAATTCACAAGAGAGTAAACAAGCTTGACATCAAGATTAATGATTCAATAAATAATTATTCTGAAAATGAAATTGTTTTGGCAATTGACAGTACCGGAATCAAGGTTGCTAATCGTGGTGAATGGATGAGACAGAAATGGCATATGAGAAGGGGATTTCTAAAAATTCATGTTGGAGCAGATGTAAAAACAAAGAAAATAGTTTCACTACACATTACAGATGATTCATTCCATGATGCTGCACATCTACCAGAACTAGTAGCACAAGCATCACAGAAAGGAAATATAGTCAAGGTTCTAGCTGATGGTGCATATGATTCAGAGAACAATTTCTCATATTTGTATCATAATACTAATGCATTACCTGCAATCAAAGTAAGAAAGACATCATCAATTAAAACAAAATGTCATCCGAGAAAGAAATCAGTTTTGGCTCAAATGTATAATTTGGATTTGTGGAAGCTTAGCGTAAGCTATGGAGATAGATGGATTGTAGAATCTGTATTCTCCGCATTCAAACGGTTCTTTGGTGAGCATGTTATGGCACACAAATATTCCAACATGGTAAAAGAATTAGAACTCAAAGTATCATTGTACAATTTGTTTGTAAGTATTTGATTAATCAAATCATTTAGTGTAAACTGTAAGAAAAATTATTCAGTTGTGCAACACAGTAGGTGCATCAGTAAATCCTGCAAGAACATTTGGTCCTGCATTAATCTCTGGATTCTGGGAATTCCATTGGTTGTATTGGGCAGCACCAATCTTAGGTGGAATTATTGCTGGTTTGATAATGAACTATGTTTTTGTTAAACAAGCAGAACAGGAAGCATAGTTTTTCAAATACCAACATTTTTAAAAATTTGATGTTATTTTTGCCATATGGCCTCTATTGATGATATATCAAGCATGTTTCATGCTGAATCTGAAAAGCTTGAGAATCTAATTAATAATGCAACAACAATATCTGAATTATCTTTACATGAAATTATTGATACATACTATCAAATCATGAATGTCTCCTCAATGATTACTATGCTAAAGCAACAGCTAAATTCAGATGAACATCGCACATTACTAGATAAAATTGCAGAAATGGAGAAAGTGATATCTGAAAAATTTAATTCTGTTATACATCCTCAGGTTATGGAAAAACTTGCAAAATCAATTCAAGACACAATGAACACTCTTCAATCTACAAACTCTGAGCAAAAATCAAAAGAAGAAACTGAAAATGATGCAAAACTCTATGAAGAATTGCGCAAAAAAATGAGTACTAGAGAATTTGTTGAACAATATGACAAAGGATTACCTCATGATTGATGTACTTGCAAAAAATCTAGTTCATTTAAAAAAAGAATTTGCAAAAAACTATGCTGGTAAAAGTCAAATTCAAGAAGTAATTCCTATTGCAACATCTGACTTGTTTCCAACTCCACATCAAGATTTAGAATTGTTACACCAATTTGCAACAAAGAATCCTATCTATTATCACTCTTTTGAGACAACTGTTGGTGAAACTTCTTGTATTGTTTATGAAGGTGACATTAACAAATATTGGCTAAACAGTATTCAGCATGGTTCAAGTCATGCACCTTTTTCTCCAACATGGATAATGTCTGCATATGTTGGTGTCTTGCTTGCAAAAGAACTTGGATATACAGAAGTAATTGATATTGGCTCTGGAGATGGCAGAATTGCATTTTGTGCTAAAGTTTTAGATTTAGAATCATACAGTATTGAAATTGATAGTATGTTAGTTGAATTGCAAAAACTTTTGACTATTCTTGACTTTCATCCATACTGCTCTGATGCAGTAACCTTTGATTATTCTTCATTGAATCTAACACAACCAATCTTTTTTATTGGTGGTCTTGCACAAATGGGTGGAACTGAATTGGCATCTGGTGTTTTTGACAAAATTGATTCAATATCTAATCTTACAAATGTTGGTTGGGTATTTGCTGGCACTCACTCTCAAAAATATTCATCAGATCCAAAAAATGAGGCCGGATGGGGTACATTAATTAAAAAAAATAATCTAAAATCTATTCAAACCATTTCTTTGCCAACTGTTTGGACATTTCATGAACCAGAAGAAACTCCTTACATCTTTGCGCAAAGAATCTGACTAATAGCAATCCAAATTAAGCGTAAATTTCAAAACTTTTCGGACTCGTTGCACAGCTTGGATAGTGCGAACGCTTGCGGAGCGTTAGGTCACCGGTTCAAATCCGGTCGAGCCCGCTTAGTCATTATTGATGCATTTTAAGTATGTGCGATCAAACAAAAATATAACTATGGATTATTCTCTTCATAAATAAATGGGGTATGCAAATGTCATTCGCACATTCTCATCCTTGTCACTATTCATGTTAATTATTATTTCAATCTCTATACCATACAATTCTGAAATAATCTCCTCTGTTTTCCCACTTAGTTTGGCGTTTGCTTTTACTGATACCCCAATTAGCTACGCTGTAAATAACGAATGATTTTTCTCTGATTTTGTTAATTCTGTTTCTAATTTGATTCAATACGCTGAAGAACAGCAA
>JACERO010000043.1 GCA_013911135.1 Candidatus Nitrosopumilus sp.
GGTATCAAATGAGTTGTGATTCACATTTGATAAAATGATACACTATCATCAAGCTTTTTCTATCGGAATAATTTGATTGAATAATTGATAGTTTCTGATCTAATTTGAGTTACTTTCCCATCTACTGAAAACATAATTTATTCTATATGTGGATTTATCACAGGTATTCTAAAAGGATATTTCAAAATTCGAGTTTAGAAACAAGAGGCGCCGCCCATCAGACTTGAACTGACGACCATCCGATTAACAGTCGGACGCTCTACCTCGCTAAGCTAGGGCGGCAACACGTTTGTACCTTGGTAAAAGTGATTTAATCTTTACGACTATTGAAATTAGACTTAACTCTAATGTTTGGTCAGTTAAATTTAGAAAAAAATTCTTTGATTTCGTTTGAATGATTTTCTACTAATTTGATAATTTCTAAATGTTCATCAGCTGTTGGTTCTCTATGATGAACAATCTGAAATGCACTAAGTGCAGAACCTACCATCTCTCCAACAAAAAATCCACACAAAAAATCACCAATACTTGCACAGTCCCATATTTCCCCAACTCTGGGTGAAGCTCCTGATGTTTTGTATAATTCTAATGTTTGTTCAATTAAATCTGTTGTTTGTTTTGTAAATTCAGGATCAAGAGTCATAAGAAAAATTAGAAATCTATTTTTCTATACCTTTTTTTGTATCATAGATGTAAACACCATCTAAGAAAACTCTGTGGTCTTTGTTTTTTACTCTAGTTTTTAATTCAATGTTTGCGGCAGTTTGAGTAATATCTGTCCAAACTTCTCCAGTAAGAATTACATCTTCACTTTTGGGAATTACTTTTGTGTTTCCAACAATTTTTGTAATTCTTGGTGCACGTTCACCTTGGAAGTTCTCAATTAAAATTTTCTTACCATCTACTTTTACTGTAATTGGAAAGTGTGCAAAGACAATTTTCATCTTAATTGTATATCCTTTTACTAATCCTTCACAAATATTTCTGATAAGTGATCTTGCAGTATGTAAAATTGAATAATCTCTTTTTCTAAAACCTGTTGCCTTTAGGAGAACTTTACCTTCTACAATTTCTATTTTTACTGGAATGCTACGAAAACTTTTGTAAGTTTTACCTAATGGCCCTACAAATTCTAGCATGTTTTTATTTTGTGTAACTTTAACTCCTTCTGGAATAATTACTTCCTCTTGAAATTTTTCAACTTGATTAGTAGACATAACCTATCAAAAATCCTCCAATTCCTTTTTGTATTGCTTCATGATGAGACATTACTCCTTGATTAGTAGTAACTAGAAGCATTCCTCTATTGTATGCAGGCAAATATTGTTGTTCCCATCTGTTAAATTCGCTGTTTTTTACTTTGAATCTTGGGGAAATTGCTCCACATTTTGTTATTTTTGCTAATAGTTTGATTTTGAATTTTCCTCCTCTTTTGTCATCAATATGTTCAAACTCTCCAACATATCCCTCCTTTTGAAATGTCTTTAGAACTTCAATTCCTAGTTTTGAGGTTGGAAGAACTATGCATTTGATATTTCTTCGTGCTTCATTATTGTATATTGTGACAAATAGATTTGCTAAAATGTTAGTTGCTGGCATAATATCACATATTTTTCCTAAATCCTAAAGATACTGCCACTTCTCTGAAACATCGTCTGCATAGCATTAAATCATATTTCTGTATAACTGCTGTGTAATCTCCACATCTTTTACACCATCTTGAACCTCTACCAAAGTCATGTTTTTTTCTTCCAGTAAATTTGTATGATCTGTCTTTTGGCATTATTCTACCGTGACTCCATATTCTTTTACTAGATAATCCTTTGCTTCTTGACTTGTTATAACGTGAGATTTCCCAACACTTGCTTTATGTTTACTTCTTTTTCTTATACTGTAACCTGGTCTAGACAATGTAATTGAAATTCCAAGACCTAAAATTCCAATTTGTGGTTCATATTTTACTCCTGGAATATCTATGTGTTCATTAATTCCAAATGAATAGTTTCCAAAGTTATCAAATGATTTACCCTTAACTATGTCTCCTTTAGCTTCTAACAATCTTTTTAGTAATACTTTAGCATCTTCTCCCCGAACTGTTACTGACACTCCTATTGGTTCTCCTTTTCTAATTCCCCAATCTCTTTGTGTTTCTTTTGCAGCACGTTCAGATGGTTTTTTCCTTGAAATTTGATTAAGTGCCTTCTTTGCAATTTCAATTACATCTCCTGACTTACCCACTCCCATGTTTAGAACTACTTTCTCTAAAGAAATTTTTTTCATTGGGGATTCTGTTATTTGAGACATATGATCACTTTATTTGAATTACTGGTCCCTCTTTTCCTATTGCTATTATGATGTCAGTTGGGACCTCAATCTTTCTATCACCTAAAGCAAGAATTACTCTTTTTGGAAGAATGAATGTTCCTTTTTCTATAGATTCAATTTTACCTATTTGTCCTGCATTAGTTCCACGTATTACCAAACATTGACAACCTGCTTCTAATTTTATTACTTCAAGAATTTTTTGATCTGGTATTTGTATCAAACAAGTATCTCCAATATTCACTTTAGTATCTGAAATCGTTGAACGTCCATCATGAAATCCTATTTGCAATTTTCCTTTGTTAATTGTAGTTTTACTGGATACTCTAACAATTTTTTTTGATTTTTCTGACTCTTTAATCTTAATTGGCTTTAGTAATTTTTCTTCTGATGGAACTAGACGATAAATATCTGGAACATTTTCTAATTCTATCACATCCATTAATCCAATTGCATGGTGAAGTGATTTTCTTACAACTCCATCAATTTTTACTTTGCCTGAATATATTGCAGTTTTTGCCTCTCTAAGGCTGGCAACAATTTTTAGCGTATCTCTTAGAAACACTGCAGTAGGTATGGAATAACTCTTTTTGTGTGGGCCTGGTCTCACTGTGATTACAAATCTCTTACTCTTCCTGGTAATTCCCCAGAACCGTGGAGCCATTTGACGTTTGAGTTTTTTACTTCCTGCAATACTTACCATTAATTATCATCTTCCTTTTTTTTGGTTTTTTCTGTCTCTTTTGTTTCTTTAGGAACTTCTTTTGTTACTTTAGGAACTTCTTTTGTTACTTTAGGAACTTCTTTTGTTACTTTAGGAACTTCTTTTACAGGTATTTTTTTAGGATCTTTACCTTCAAGCTTTGCAATTCTCCATTTATTTTCAGTATTGAGTGAAGTTACTACAAGATTTGAGGTATGGATATAAACATCAAATTTATCCCCTTTTGTTTTTTCTTTCTTTATTCCTTCAATGGTTACACTATTTTTTTGTGGAGATATTTTTCCAATTTTGCCATCTACTCCTTTAAATTCACCTCTTACAATTTTTACACTATCTCCTTCATTAACACGAACACTTCGTTTTCCATATTTTTTGTGGAGATCTTTTGATAATGCACTTCCAAGTTGTTTACTTCTTGTTTGGAATGTTGCTTGATAAATCATCTTATTGCGCATTTTAGTTGGTTTCATTTTTTTATACCACCATTGATGCCAAGTTAGCTACTCTTGGCCATTTTTCTGAAGCTTCAGCTGCAACTGGTCCTTTGATGTCTGTTCCTCGTGTTTCTCCTTCTGGAGTAATTAGAACTGCTGCATTATCTTCAAAACAAACTCTAACACCGTTTAATCTTCTAACTGCATATTTTTGTCTAACAATTACTGCACCATGTACTTGTTTTCTTAATTCTGCAGGCCCTTTCTTTACTACTACGTTACAAAAATCTCCTACTGCTGCTGCAGGAAGTCTTGATGCTCTTGTTTTGTGTCTTGGTACATTGATTATTTCTAAAATTTTAGCACCAGAATTATCCGCACACACAATTTGTGCACCAACTGGAATTACTCTTGTAACGTATGGGCGGAATTCTTCTACTCCTTTACCTGCTTGTTTTGCCATTATGATCTAACCTCTACTACTACATATGATACTGATTTTGATATTGGTCTGCATTCTGCAGTCAACACATCATCTCCAGATTCAACATCAATACAACCTGGAACGTGTGCATGAATTGTACTTTTACCTCTTGCATATCTCTTAAATTTACTAAAGTAAACTGGTGCATCTTTTTGTAGCGTAATTGTCTGTTTTGCTTTGCTACCTGTCACCTTTCCATCAAAGAGTTTTCCTCTTACTGACAAGTTTCCGTGGAATGGACAATTCTTGTCTGTGCATTCTCTTTTTGGTTCTTTTACTTTCAATCCGATGTTTAGAGTCATGCTTTTCCTCCTATTCTGTCAAATGGTCTCTTTGCGATTTTAGAACCATCTATTACCCTATCTTTACCTTTAATTGAAAATCTCCAACTATTTTTTGATTTGGCAATAGATTTTGTTCCATTCTTTGTGTTTATTCTAAACATTGATTTTGTTTCATCAATAATACTCCCATTTAATCCTATAATTTGTGGATTAGATGATTGAATAATCTCAGTATGTAATCCTATAAATTCATGTGATGTAATGTTATCTACTGTGATCATTTCTCTTTCTCCATCTCGTTTATTCTAGTTAGCATCCTTGCAATATCATGACGTAGTGGTTTTAGTTTACCGCTTTGTTTTCTTAGTGTACCTTTAGCTCCATCAACTCTAAGTTTTTTAAGCTCACTTCGTGTCTCTTGAATCTTACTTTTGAGATCTTTTTCGTTTAACTGTTTAATGGTTTTCATACTAAGTCTTGTCATTTCAATTTGGCCTCTTCTTCTTCTAATGTTTCAATACTTTTCATTTTTTCTTCTTCAATAACAATTTGTTCTGTTTCTGATTTTACCTTACTTACTGCTTCATCACTTGTCTTTGCTGCTTCATCACTTGTCTTTGCTGCTTCATCACTTGTCTTTGCTGCTTCATCACTTGTCTTTGCTGCTTCATCACTTGTCTTTGCTGCTTCATCACTTGTCTTTGCTGCTTCATCACTTGTCTTTACTGTTTTTTCTTCTTGAACTTGTTTTACCTTCTTTGGTTTTTTATCTCTCATTTCAAATTCCGGAATAAGTTTTTCTTTTCTTGCAATTCTAATTCGAATACCAATTAAACCCATTGCAGTTTTTACGTGTGCAATGTCTTCATCAACAATAATTTCTGCGTGGTGTCCTGCTCTTGGTAAAATTCCTACTGTATGTTTTTCAAATGCTGAACGGTCACCTCTAAGTTTTCCAGAAATTGTTATTTGAACCCCCATTGCACCACCTTTCATAATTTGTTTTAATGTCCACATTGTTGCTCTTCTGAAGGCAGTTCCGCGCTCAATATGTGATGCCATTCTATTACACATCACACTTGGAGCTAGCTCTGGTTTCTCAATTTCTACTACTGAAATTTGAGGACTCTTTAATCCAAAATCTGTTTCAAGTTTTTCAGTGAGAGCTCTAATTCCAGTACCTTTTCTTCCGATAACTATTCCTGGTCTTGTTACATGTAATGCGACTCTTGTACCCGTTGGTGTTTTTGATATCTCTGCATGTGAAAAACCTGCATCTTTAATTGCGTCTCTTAGATAATCTTTGAGAAGCATCATGTTATAGTTATCTTTGATTACATTTTTGATTGCTGACATTTCTAAATCTCCTGAGCTACCAGTTCTACATGCGTCAATACATCGTTCTTTGGAGTTGCTCTTCCCATTGCTCTTGGGATGAATCTTTTTATGGTTACACCTTTGTGAACAGTTGCGTTTACAATTCTTAATCTATCTAAATCCATTCCTTTGTATTCTGCATTTGATTCTAAATTATCTAAAACTTTGATGAACTCTTTTGCTGTTTTTTGTGGATAACGTCCTGACATCATTCCAGGATCTGATTTATGACCTACTTGGTTTTTGAATCGTCTAAACGCAACTGCTCTTTCTTTGTTAATTACTGCTTGTAAGAAATCTCTTGCTTTTTCAATTGACAATCCCTTGATAGCAACTGCAACTTCACGTGCATGTTTGTGTGAGATGTCTTTTTCTCTTAATGATGAACGAACATGTCTTGTTGCATCATAATTTTGGAAAGCGTAATTGAATCTACCCATACTAATCACTTCAATGGCACATAAAGACTGGATCTTGATGCTCCTACTCCTGGTGCACCATGTGAGACTTTTTTGTTTGTTATGACATATTCTCCCAAGTAATGACCAATCGTTTCTGTTCTAATTACGACTGGTTTGAACTCTTTTCCTGAAAAAACATTTACTGTAACATCTACCATGTATGGCAGAATGATCAAATCTCTTAGGTGAGTTTTGATAGGATTCTTTAATTTCCCTGCTTTTGCAGCCTTTATCTCTTCGATTAATTTTCTTTTTCCATCATTAATACCTCTGGTAAGAGATCTTCTTTGTCTAGAATTGAATAATAGAAATAATTTCTCTAAAGATGTATTTTCTAATTCCTCCTTTGGAATTCCTCTGTATAAAAATTCTTTAACCATCTTTCTTCTCCTCTGTTAATGTACTTCGAGTTTTATGGTCCATGTTATAACATTCCTATCTTTGTTGCCAAATCCCTAGCTTTTGCTGTATTTTCAAACTGAACAAATGCTTTTTTGCCATAAATTGTTCTTGCGGTGTTAACGTTGGTAACATTTTCATTGTAAAGTGTTTTTACAGCCTCAGCAATTTGTGGTTTGCTTGCTGAGATCTCTACAACGAAACAAATTTTACTTTCATTTTCTACCATTGTAAATGTTTTTTCTGTAATGTATGGTTTGACAATAATTCTGCTTGCTTGTTCTACATTCATTGTGTTTTCACCATTAACTCCAGATGTGTTGATTTGATTTTTCCAATTTCTTTTATTGCTGATTTGGAATATACTGTCAATCTAATTGGATCCGATCCTGGAGCCAAATCTAATACGCTTAAATCTTTAACATTTTTTGCCTCTACGCCAGGAAGTGCACCTATTGCTTTTCTCAAGTTTGAAGAATCCATTGCTACAAACAATATACTCTTTCCAACTTTCTTACTTCTTCCTCTAAGTCTTGATTGCCCAGAACGTACTTTTCTTGATTCTAATCTTTTAACATCTTGTGACAGATTTAGTGAATCCAATACTTTGGTGATTTCACTTGTTTTAGAAATTGATTCTATATCGTCTGATACAATAATTGGAAATGATTCAATACCTTCAACTTTATGACCTCGTGATTCAACCAAATCTTTTGATGCAGTTGCTGCAATTGCAGAACACAATGCTAACTTGTTTTCTTTTTTGTTTAATTTCTTGTAAATTACCTTCCCTACAATAGGTGGGTGTGCTTGTCTTCCTCCTCTAGTTGATGCAACTTCTGCACCTTGACCTGATCTTCCTCCTCCTCCTCCAGTTGCTCGGGCTACACGAGATACCCCTTGACCTGTTGGAGGATCATTTGAGTCTGCTACTACATCTTGACCTGCAGTTGGATGCCTTCCTTGTGGTTGGAATTTATGCGATGTTAAATTAGCGAAAGCTTTGTGAATCAATTCTCTTCTAAATGGAGTTGAAAATATTATTGGAAGTTCTACTTCTCCATCTTTTGTTCCCGTAGTTGTGTATGCTGCAGTCTTCATTATACTACTACCTCCAAAATGTTTGGTTTGTTAACTTTGACTGGTGCATTTCTAATCTGGCTTCGTAGTTTAATCAATCTCCTATATGTTCCTGGAACTGAACCTTTTAGAACAATAAAATCTCCTTTTACTAATCCAAAGTGTTTGTATCCTCCATCTGGATTTATTTTAATTTGATCATCATTTGTATTACCTATTATCATAATTCGTTTATCATATTCAGTTCTTTGATGGAATCCCATTTGTCCTGCTCTTGGAACAGTATACATAACACTTTGTGGAGATATTGGACCAAGTGAACCTACTTCTCTAACTGTTTTTCTTGATTTGTGTTGTTTCTTTTTTACTCCCCATCTTTGAATAACACCTTGCCATCCTTTACCTTTAGTAATTGCTGCAACATCTACTGTTGAACCAATTTCAAAAATTTGATCAATTTTGATTTCTTTTCCAAGTAACTCTTTAACATGGCTGAATTGTTTTTTTATATCTCCGCCACTAACTGAAGCTTCAAAAATATATGGTTTCTTTTGTTCTAATCCAGCTGAACGCGGAGAAACTGCAACGATTGCAAATATTTCTTTAATTTTTCTTAATCTTTTTTCTGCATTTTCTAACACTCCTTCTTTATTTTTTAATTTAATTTCTTTTGCAATATGTTTTGGAATGTCTTCTGCACACACATCAAATTCTGCATGTAATCCATCATGATCTTTTGAATATCCTCTAACTCCTAAAATTAGTACTGGTGGTGTTACTAATACTGTTCCAAGACTAACAAGTTGTTTTCCTGCATTTGGAGTCTTTTCACGATCGTCAATACTTACAATCTGTACGCATCCTGCTTTGAATCCACAATGAGCTAAAATCTTTGGTTCTTCTGTGTCTAATTTTGGCCATGCTCTAATTCTTCCTTCCATGCTTTTGGCACGTCCTCTAGGTGAGTATGCAAGACTTCCTCTACGTGGTGAATGGCGTTTTCGAGCTCCCATAGTCAAGTCGCATCATCGATTGCCCTCTATTAAACCATATGAGATATCGTTAACCACTTAGAAAATTTTGGTTAACAATCTATCTGTGAAATAATTATAGATTTAACAAATCTATTATCACATTCCAAACTGTAATCACGCCAATAATAATTCCTATTACACCCATTCCAATTGCTAATAGTAAGAAGTTTTTTCTTTCTGCCATGTTATGATGTTCTTTGAGCATTAATTATTGCTAGTGTTCCTAATAGTGCTTCTTCTAGACGTACAGTTTGAGTAGCCTGATCTGGAAAAAAGTTTAGAATCTTTGCATTTTGTACATTTTTCATTTTTCCTCGCAGGATCTCATGAACTCCCTTTTCAGGAGAACCAAATACTATCAGTGTCGCTTGATCTGATTTTGTATATTTAGAAACCTGTTCTTTTATTGCAGTTTTTCCTTTTCTAGATGTGATGATGATGTTTCCTTTCCACTCATTTAATAGTGAAAACAAGTTCGCTCTCTCTTTGACTGAATATCCCCAATACTCTTGTACTTCACTCTTATCAATTTCTTTTACTGAAAATCTAGGATGGCCCTCTTTGAATTGAATTGTGACTCTTTTTCCTACTGAAGTCTTACCAAAAAACTGTACTAGTTGATTTATTCCAACATCTACAAATCTTTTTCCTTTTATACTAACTACAATCCCTTCTCTGACATCTCCTCTATTGATGTTTTTTGAATTTGCTGGTGTGATATGACTAGGAATTTTTAATGGCTGAAGTACTCCTGCAAATTTCAAGTCATTCATTTTAGGAAATAATCTTCTTCTCAAAAATTGAGGTGTTTCTAAATATTTTAGAATCATTACAAGTAGACTTCCATCCTGTTTATTGTCTCCATCTTGATACACATAGATTGTTTCTATTTTGAAAATAGAACATGCCCTTGCTAAAACTGATATTTTTCTAGTTTTGTCTATCTTTAGTGAATCATCAGATAGTGCTGATTCAGGAATGGCTACTGATAATTTCAATGTAATTTTATCTCACAAGCAGTTAAAAGTAATTATTTTTGGTCGTGTGGGTATTTCTCTTTGGCAGTCTTTGCATAGTTTGCTATCTGCTCTTTAGAAATTATTTCATATTCCCCTGTTTCTGTTTTTATTTGTGCCATTCTAATATGATCCATTCCGTCTTTATCTTCACTTGATAGATAAATTCCTGCTGTAGCTAATGTTGCGGCATCTTCTAATGAAAGATCATTTTTGTAAGTTTTTTCTAAAAAGTCAGTTACTTGATCCGAACTTGCTCCAATTGCAATTGCATCATAAGAGATGTATGTTCCACTAGGATCAGTTAGATACAACTGTGGTGTTTTGTTTACTACTCCGCCTAGAATAAGTGCAACACCATAAGGTCTCACACCTGCATATTGTGTATATTGTTGACATTGGTCAGCTAAATGTTTTGCAATTGCTTCAACTTCAACTGGTTCATCATAAATCATTTTGTTACTTTGAGAAAAGAATCTTGCATTGTCTACTTGACTTCTTGCATCTGGGATATATCCTGCTGCTGCAACTCCAACATGATCATCAATTTGGAAAATCTTTTGTGCTGTTTCAGAAATTTGTAATTTTCTTAGTTTTTCTTCTACTGCAATAACTATCCCATCTTTACATTTTACACCAACTGCGATTGTGCCTCTTCTTACAGTTTCAATAGCATACTCTACTTGGTAAAGTCTACCATCTGGTGAAAACACTGTAATTGCTCTATCGTAACCTTGTTGTGCAGGAAGCATTTGATTTCAATGCTTAGAATGTACAATTTAAACTGTACCCATTATTGGGAAAAATTGACACTTTGATTGAAGCCTAAGATATTAGTGTATTTTTGTAAATTATGTCATTTTTCATGAAAGCTTAATTTGCAACTGAATTATTGTGGATTTATGAAATTTGAAATTGAATTTTTTGGACATGAAAATATTAGATCAAACCATCAAAAAACTATTGAGATTACAAAAGAATCTCACTTAACACCTAAAGGAGATTGTATAATTGGTATCAATGCAACTTCAAGCTGTGCTGATTTACCTCAAGAGTTAAAAGATAAACTCAAAACATCTGATGCCAAAATAATTTTTTTAATTAGTGTAGGTAAACATGAATTTGTAATAGAGGGAAAAGGCCATCCTGATCTAATACTTGCTCATTCTGAAGACATTGTAATTAGAAAAAGTGATTTTATTTGTCCAAGAACGCTAGCCATTAACTGTGACAAAGCATCTGATTTGTTACCCCGAGAGATGGTCTCATTATTACATAATCCTAAAACAAAAGGTATCTTCACTATAACTGTAGACTAGCACTGTGACAATTTTATAGGTGTATATCTAATTTTGATTATGGGTCGTAAAACTAACATTTTCATTTTGATCCCATTAGTATCTTTTGCAACAATAATTCTTGGGTTTGGGATGTACAACACATTATGCAAAAACTCTGAGATTCCTTTACCTTGTTAACATTCATCAAATATTCTCTGATTATTTCTTGTTTTAGTTAATTCTGGTTTAGCAAGATTCTCTTAAAGTATAAGCCATTAGAATTTTCATGGTAAAACCAATAGTAGAATTACCAATTTCTAAAAAACCTACAGATGCGGAACTCAAAAAACTCAAAGAATATTTCAAAGAAATGCCAGTTGCTGAGATCCTTTCAGGACTAAAATTTGCAAAGAATAGATGGTCTGCAAAAGATGCTGGAACTCTAAAGGTGGGAAGGAAAAGCATTATTCAAAAAGAGGTCCATTCTGTTACTACTGAGCAAGCTCAATGGAGATTAAAGAATTGGAAGATGATGATAGCAAATTATCGTAGACGTGGATACAGTTATCCTACAATTTCTAGAATAAAGAAAATTCTTGTTCAGAAAAGTAAAAAGAAATCTAAGTAAATTGTAGATTCCATTGATGAGACCATCTACGAATAAAGTACACTGTTACTGAAAATTCTATTATTACTATCATCAAAAATGATGGCAAACCAAGTTGTTGATCTGTACGTAACATCATTTCTCCCCAATCCATATCCCAATTTTCTGCAGTTTGTTCTCCTCCTATGAACATTCTGTCTGAATCATATTCAGGAATCAAAGCCATGTGAATTCCACCTAATGATAGTTCTACAATAATCACAATAAGCAAATATTTTCTGAATTTTTTGATATGATATGCTGCATACCAATTCATAATTGGAATAAAACAGTAAATTGTCTGTCTTGTTAAGCTTACAGGACCATCAGCTGGCATAAATCACAAAAATTCTGATTGTTAATTAGTATTGCTAATAACTTCTTTGTAAAAATAAAATTCTATAATAAAATGTCTGATCTTTTCTCAACTATTTGCTGTTTGAGACTATCGGGAATTTCTGGAATTGTTGATTTGGTTTGACCTGCAATTACACTGTGTGCCTCTTCTAGAATTGCTAGTGTGTCTGCATTTGTTTCAGCACCAATACTAATACCATCGCCCATAGCTAATGATGAACCTGACATTACATCACCAAGTATTTGTGATAAATCTTGCATAGAAGCGTTTGCCTCTGGCATAATTCCTTTTAGTGACGGAGATAGTCCTCTAATAATTGACATACATGGACTAAGTGTTACTACTACATCTCCTAGTTCTGATACTGTATCTAGTCTAAGTTTGATTTGCTCCATGGATAATTTTGCACCACTTACCATATTCTTCATCTTTCTAACCTGAGTTAATTCTCCTGCATATGCATGAGCGTAACCTGTTTTGTTATTTCTTTGAGCATTTACAATCTTCTCAAAGATTGTATCGTGTTTTTTCTGTAATTTTTCATTAATTACTTCTAATTTTGAAATTTGAAATTGTAATTTCTTTTGTGCAAAATCTATTTTGTTTTTAATTGGTTCTTCGGGCTTTACCTTACCCATTACTCTTTGAGTTATGCTTTCTCCTTCTCCTTTGTTCCAAGAGTTGCTTAACATGCCTTAATTTACCTAGTCTCTCTCAAAATTTTTGTTTTAAACAGATTTGTCACTGCATCTAGTGTCACTGGAGTGACAACCTGGGATGGTTACACTATCCAAAGGTAAATGTGAATATCTGAAATTCTTTACCCTCAATTTGTATTTCCAATAAGTGTGATTCACTATTTTCACTGCTTATGATGTTATATAGATCAGGCTCTGAGACTATCAACATACTTCCAGATGTAATATCATCTCCTGAATACTTTGCAGAAATTGGTTTTCCATCAAGAAATATTTCTAATTCTGCAACATTGTCTGTCACTATGTTTACTTGCTTTGCATTGTATTGCAATTTGATGGTTCCAGTATCTGATACTAATTCCATACTGTCTTCATAATTCCTCCAATCCCCTGTAAGATAGAATTTATGTAAGTCTGTTTTACCTGATTCTAAATATGTGACAGTTTTTCCTGGGTTGAATCCTTCTTCATTTCCTAATTGATTTCTGTTTTGTGCAAATTTGTAACCAAAGTATAATTCAGGTGTTCTAAACATTGAATGTTCAAATTCATCAATGTCTACAAGTGATGCAGCTGATGCCATCTGAATCCCAAGTGATACAGCTCTTTCATCTAAAAGTTGTTGAATAATTTTTTCAGTTTCTTGATATCCTCCTTCTCCAATATGATCATATCTGATGTATCCTTCATGGTCTGCAATGTATTTTCTTGGCCAGTATCTATTTTCAAATGCCTTCCATGTTTCCATATCATTATCCAAAACAACAGGATAACTAATACCGTATTTTTCTATTGCCATCTTGACATTCTCAGGATCTTTTTCAAATTCAAATTCTGGCGAATGAATTCCAATGATTAACAATCCTTGATCTGCATATTTGTCATCCCATGCAGTGATGTATGGAAGTGTTCTAATACAATTAATACAACTGTATGTCCAAATATCATAAAGTATCACTTTATCCTTGATCTTTTCACTTAATTCTTCTGGTGTGATATTGAGATAATGGGCGATTCCAACTAAATCAGGAGCTGTCTTGAATCTTGATTTGTCAATTTTAACAATTGAATTTTCTTCAGAGGTAATATTTGCTGACTCGAATTTCTCATCAAATGACGAAAAAATCACGCTCATTACTCCTAACCCTGTGACAATCACAATTCCTAAAATTAGTGCTGTTTTTATTTCTGATTTCATTTAATCACCCTAGTAACACCAAATTATTAAGAAGTGGGAAATTTGCAATGTATGCAAGTTGATTTGTAAATACTAGAATTCCTAAAATAATGATGAATGCACCCAAGATTACGTTGTAGTATTTGAGATGTTTAGTCATTGAACGAATAAGTCTTGTGGCTCTTGAGAAAAAGACACCCATTAAGATGAATGGAATTCCTAGACCTAATGAATATGCAAGTAATAAGCTAAATGAAAGAGATGGTGTCGTAGCTGCTAAAGTAAGTATTGTTCCAAGTATTGGACCAACACATGGAGTCCATCCTACTGCAAAAGCCAAACCAAATACAAATGACATTGGATAGCTTGACTTTGAACTTTTTGGAAAGAATTTTTTTTCTATATTTAATGAACGAATTTTTGTAGATAACAACATAAAAATTCCAAAGGAAATAATAATTATTCCACCTAGAAAATTAAGACTCTCTGTAAATTCACCAGCAGTATTAGAAAGAACACTGTTAATCAAAACTCCTAAAATAGAAAATACTATTGAAAATCCCAAGACAAAAAATACGGTATTTAGTACAATGTTTAATCGATTAATAGTAATGACAGATCCGCTTTTAGAACCAAGTTCTGTAACAGTTGTTCCTGATATGTATGCAAGAAAAGCTGGAATCATTGGGAGAATACAGGGAGCAATAAATGAACCTAGGCCCGCAAGTAACGCTACAAATATTGTAGGATCTGCCATGCGTTAAAATTGCAATTTTTCCTTTAAAGCATTCTTCCATATTATTACCCAATACAATCCGTTTTTAACTGGGTTGAGTGTAATTTTTGGTATGAACAAGCGTTTTGTAATGGTTGGTGTCCTTTTAGGAATTATAGTTACATTCGCAGTAATTATTGGCTCACCTGCATTAGGTGGATTTGATACTTTACGATAATTACCTAAATTTAGTATGTGCTTTTTCAAAAATTTCAAGTGCTTTTTCAATATCTGCCTTTGATAACCACGCAGTAACTGAAATTCTCAATCTTGCTTGATTTTTTGGAACTGTTGGGTATCTGATTGGTTGTACAAATACTCCATTATTAAACAAAAATTCTCCAAAGTCCATTGCTGACTTTTCATTTCCAATAATTATTGGTATGATGTGTGTTCTAGAATTTATCTCATATCCAATTTGTCTCAGTCCTTTTGAGAGTTGTTTGATATTTTTTTCTAGCTTTTTCTTTTGTTTTTCTCTGTTTGATTCAAATCTTTTCAGAGAATATTCAATCAAAAATGAAGGAAGTGCAGATGTGTAAATAAATGATTTTGATTTGTTAATACATAAATCAATCACATTATTTTGTGATGCAACATACCCTCCAAATGATCCTAGTCCTTTACTTAGACTACTAATATACAAATCAATTTTCTTTGAAACATTAAAATAATTTGGAGTTCCTTTCCCATCTTCTCCAATAACAAAATCTCCATGTGCATCATCTACAATCGTAATCGTTTTTGCTTTTTCTGAGATTTCAGTAATTTGTTTTAGAAATGAAAAATCTCCATCCATACTAAATATTCCTTCAGTGATCACAACTTTATTTTTTCCATTCTGCTTTAGTTTCTTTTGTAAATCTTGCATATCATTATGTTTATAAATTAAAACTTTAGCATCTGATAATTTACATGATTCTATAATACTTGCATGGTTTAATTCATCACTTAGAATCAAATCACCTTTTTTTACAATTGAAGAGATTGCTCCAAGATTTGCCATATATCCTGTAGGGTAAACTAAACTGTTTTGTTTTGTTTTGTGTCTTGCAAGGATATCTTCTAATTTTTTGTATGATTCATCATTTCCAGAAACAAGTCTTGAACTTGACTGAAGCTGTTTGAATTGAATCTTTGTTGTTGTAATTCCAAGATAATCATTTGAACATAAGTTGAGAAGTTTTTTACCACTAATTGTAATATGTGAATCTTTTACCTTACCGTATCGTAATTTTCTGTAGAGGTTGTTTTGCTTAATCTTACCTATCTCTGAATCAACAAAGTCTAGTTTATGCTTTAAGACCAATTTTCTCTATCATTTTAAGGTCTTTTTTAGCCTCATTTCCATCCATCGTCAGATATCCTCCAGTGATAATCCCATTTGCACCACTTTGAAGTAATTCTTCACCAGAATCATCAAGATTTGTTTCTCTTCCACCCGAAATTTTGATGACTGATTCTGGTAAGAGAAATCGAATTACAGAAAACATTCGAATAATCTCTGAATTAGATAATTCTGTTTGCAATTCAAGTGGAGTTCCAGGTATTGGCACTAACATGTTAATTGTAACTTCTTCCGGATACAGTCTGGATAATTCTAATGCTAACTCTAGTCTTTGCTCTCTTGTTTCTCCAAGTCCAATAATTCCCCCAGTGCATAATTCTAATCCTGCATCTCTTGCAATTTTTAATGTCTTTAATCTATCTTCATATGTGTGAGTAGTACAGATTTCAGAAAATTTTGATTTTGCAGTCTCTAAATTGTGGTTGTATCTTTTTACTTTGAGCTCTTTTAGCTTTTTTGCTTGTTCTTGTGTTAGAAAACCTAAACTACATTCTATAGTTATTCCAACTTTATCATTAACTTCAATAATTATTTTACATACTTTATCAAAATCTTTTGGTGATGGTTCTCTCCATGCTGCAACCAGACAATATGATTCAGCACCTTCATCTTTTGCTTTTTGAGCTTTTGTAACTGTTTCTTTAGGTGTAGGTAATTGATATGTTTCAATTCCTGTATCAAAAAAAGCAGATTGTCCACAAAATGTACAATCTTCACTGCATGCATTTTTTTTAATATTGTTTAACTGCTCCATATCTACCCGGTCTCCATTAAAATCTCTGGTGATCTCATTTGCACAACTTGTTAAATCTTTTAGATTTTCATCTGAAATGTTAAATAATTTTTTAGTGTCTTCTGATGATATCCCAATTCCAGAAAATACTTTTTCCTGACACTCTTTGATAAACTCTAGGGTGTTCATAATTAACTTCAACAATTTTTCATTAATAACACTAGTGGAAAGGTTAATCTTTATGGTTTAGGTGGTTAACAGTTAAACTACCTTTGATTTTGCAGTCTGAATTGTTTTTATTGTCCTATTTACGAGCAAATCTAGTTCTTTTTCTGAAATTGCCAGTGGTGGAACAAGCATAACGATGTTTCCTAGTGTTCTAAGATAGATTCCATTCTTTTTACCCTCTTCAAAAAATATCTTATTGATTGATTTTTTAGGATGAATTGGAGTTTTTTTCTTTTTATTAGTCACTAATTCAATTCCCATCAACATTCCTTTGTGTCTGACATCTCCCACAATATTAATTTCTGAAATTTCCTGATAGAATTTCTCAAAGATTTTTGATGTTTTTTGAATTTTTTTGATCAAATTATTTTTTTTATACATTTTGAGATTTTCATTTGCAACTGCTGCTGCAATAGGATTTCCTGTGTATGTATGACCATGAAATAGATGCTTCCAATCATTAAATTCGCCTAAATACGAATCATAAATTTTCTTGTTTGTCAAAGTTGCAGCCATTGTTAGATATCCACCAGTTAACATTTTTCCATAAGCAACAATGTCTGGAATACTTTTTTGTTCTTCATACTGTATCATGAAACCTAATCTTCCAAAACCAGTTGCTATCTCATCTAAAACAAATAATACATCATATTTTTTACAAATCTGGCTGATTTTTTTCTGAAATCCTTTTGGATAAATCATAACTCCTCCTGCTACTTGTGCACCACTTTCCATTACAAAAGCTGCAATGTTATTATTTTTTGAGATTTTTTTTTCAATCTTTTCTAAACAATAGTTTTGATAATCTAAAAAGGTAAATCCTTTAGGTATTCTGTATTTGTTAGGAACTGAAAATTGTATTGTTGGAAATAATTGTTTTTTAAATTTACTAAAAAATTCTGTTACAAATCCTACGGACATTGCTCCAAATGTATCTCCATGATATCCATTCTTTAGTGTGGCAATCTCTGTTTTCTTTTTCTCTCCAATGTTTTTCCAGTATTGTAATGCTAGTTTGATAGCAATCTCCATTGCGGTAGAACCATTATCAGAATAAAAGACTCTGTGCATTCCTGGAGATATTTTTACTAGACTTTCTGCAAGCCTCTCTGCAGGCTCATTTGTGAGATTAAACATGGAAGAATGCTGCAGTTTTTTACTCTGATTTGTAATGGCTTTTACTAATTCGGGATTAGAATGTCCCCATACATTGCACCACATTGATGCTACTCCATCAAGCATTTTGTTGCCTTTACTATCAATTAACCACATTCCTTTACCTTTGGTGATTGTATCAAACGAATTCCATTCTTTCATCTGAGTGTTTGGGTGCCAAATAGAACTTTTCAACTGATTTTGTAAGATTACAGATCTTAATAATTAACCGATAAAGTTAATCAACTAAATATCCTGAATCTAATTTGTTGAAATCACTCTTTGTTACTGGGACAGACACGGATGTTGGAAAAACCTACATCACTGTAGGTCTAGGAGTTGTAATTCGTAAAATGGGAATTGATGTAGGGGTAATGAAACCATTTGCAGCTGGAAGGGCTCAAAAAAAAGGGTACAAATCTAAAGATATTGTAATGATATCCAAGGCAGTCCAAGCATGTGATCCTGAAAATTTGATAAACCCACAATTTTTTCCAATTCCTGCATCTCCATACACTGCATGGAAAAATTTGAAAACCAAACCAAGGATATCTACAATACTGTCTAGTTTCAAAAAACTTTCAAATCTTCATGACATGATTCTTGTTGAAGGAATGGGTGGAATTATGACTCCAATTTTGAAAGACTATTACGTTACAAATCTAATCAAAGAAATGAAAATTCCTGCAGTTATTGTAACAAGAAGTAAAATTGGAACTGTTAATCATACAATTATGACCGTAAAAATGTGTAATATATATAAAATTCCAATTAAAGGAATAATCATAAACGATTTTGATTCGGATGGTTATAAAATAAAAGAACTCACACGTGATTTCAAAAGTCTAACTAATGTACCTGTTCTAGGATCGATCCCCTTTATCCACAACTTTACTAATGCCTCATTGTATAAAATTTTCAAAAAAAATATTAATTTTAAGTTATTACTGAAATAATTTATTTGCACTTGTAAAATTTTGAATTTATTTGAGCCTCCAACATTACTAAATTGTGCAATCTCAAAGATAATTTTTGAAAATGAATTATTTTCTTTTGATAGTACAAAATATTTTTGATTTATAGAAACATTTTCTGATAAAACTACCCAAATGTTCTCTTTTTCAGGTTGTATTTTCTCTAACTGAGAAATTTTCTCTTCAATGATATTCTTGTTTGATGATTTTGGAATGCAAATTAACAGTGACTTTTTCCAGTAGATGGGAAAGTAACTCAAATTAGATCAGAAACTATCAATTATTCAATCAAATTATTCCGATAGAAAAAGCTTGATGATAGTGTATCATTTTATCAAATGTGAATCACAACTCATTTGATACC
>JACERO010000106.1 GCA_013911135.1 Candidatus Nitrosopumilus sp.
ACAGGTATTTCCACTGGCACAGGTATTTCCACTGGCATGGGTATTTCCACTGGCACAGGTATTTCCACTGGCACAGGTATTTCCACTGGCACAGGTATTTCCACTGGCACAGGTATTTCCACTGGCACAGGTATTTCCACTGGCACAGGTATTTCCACTGGCACAGGTATTTCCACTGGCACAGGTATTTCCACTGGCACAGGTATTTCCACTGGCATAGTCAGGAGGATAATGCACATTGCATAATGTACCAGGCAGTACGGTACCAGTCAAGCAATTCTTTTCTGCACTTTCATGCATACTGCTCCACTACCCCTGTGATGTTCCTCTGCATGAATAGCTGAATTTGATAATGTCAGTTCAGTGACTAATTTTTTACCCAAGCTCGCTCTCAGCACGTGGGTCGAGTGCATACATGGTATACCGGCCAGAGTGGATCTCACTCTGATCAGTGAGTGAAATGACCAATGAGTCGCCATGGCCAGTAGCTATCTCAATTTTTTTTAGCCAGCCTTAGTTGACAGGTAGTGTTAAAACCCCACGCTGCTGCCCCATTTTCCATTTTCGGGCAGCCTGTGCATACTAAATAGCTCATGACAGCTAGTTAGCTACCTTTCTGTCACTATTGCTTCTTTTAGCAATCTATATACTTTGCATTTAAGGTCTGAGACTAGCTACTACCCTATTGTCTCCAACTACAATTTCAGCTCAAAGATGTCGCTCCAGCCTGATATGCAATCATAACTAATGGCTTGGGCCAGGGGCATTAGCTCGTAATTGCTAGGCAGCCTAGTGTTTTTTTGGTGCTTAACTTAATTATACCAAAAGGGACTGTTTGTTGCTCAACAGCATAGCTGTGGTTTATTGCACTATAACCCTACCTATAGTGTGTAAACTCAGGGGTTCCCATTTAAAAGAAGCAGGACCCTCACACCCTGTTGTGGGGGGCCTCCCCCCCCACCCTGCTACAGCTTGCACCTCATGCATGGCCCCATTGTTTTTTTTGGTTTGCTTTTTGTACTTATGCAGGATTTGGGAATATGATCGTCGGGGTCAGCCATGGTGTGCCTATGTGGTTGCTGTGGAGCATCGATCTGATGCCACGCGTACGTGTCCTTGGAGCCATAAGGGGGTAGCTTGCTTTGTGCCCATATGGGCTATTATGCTTGCTGTGGTGCTTCCTGTAAGCTAATATGTTGCGGCTAATATGCTTGAAGCAGTGGGCTACTATATGCTTGCTGTGGGCTAATATGTTTACTGTGGCCGGGCATGTTGGACCTGGGCAGGTCTCCACAATAGGTTGGCTTAAGTTATATGTTTGACCTGGGCGGATCTGCTTGTATGTTACTTGGGCAGGTCTCCACAATATGTTGGCTTATAATATGTTAGACCTGGGCAGGTCTGCTTGCATGTTGGGCTGTGGTAGACCTGGGCAGGTCTCCACAATAGGGGGGACTGTCCTTGGTCAGGCACTCCCCAAAAGGCTATGTCACAGGGTACGGTGTAAAAGCTGGACTCTGGACTGGACTATGGACTGGACTCAGGAAAAAATTGTCCTCTGCAGCTTTGAGATCAGCAAACCATTTCTTTAGGGAGTTAAGAAACCATGTTTTGCAAGAAGCATTTGTTCCATGGACTCTATATCAAGTTAAAGCTTTCTATTTTTCGAGTTATGATGCAAACCATGTATATATTTCCAGCATTTTCATTTTAGAATGGCAATAGTGTTTACCATTAAGCTAGTTACAGAATTGCACAATACAAATGGTTGGAAAAAAGCTGTGGGAGGAGCTTAATGTGTGTTGTTAGGGACAAAAGTCTTTTGTGACCATTTTCGGTGGGATAAGTCAAACCTAATTAGGGACAATACATCCTAAGCTGGCACTTAAATGGCTGTGCCAGGACTCCCATCTCCCACCTCTTAGAACCTGCATGCACGAATTTGAATGTTACATTGATATGCTCTTATTCATTACAGAGTTAATGATATTCATATTACTATGCAGGACAATGAATGGAGTCTCTCTCACATCCCCTCACACTTTATTCGATTGGGCTAGAGATGTGGAAAATTTAAGGTATACATGACCTATGTCTCAAACCCAGGCATTTTAGTCCCTCTTCAGGATATGTTCCCCCCCCCCCCCCACTCCAATGGAGTTCGTGGGTTGAGTGATCAGCTGTAGCTACGTATAGCTTCAAAAACTGGTCTTTGCTCTCAGGGGTTTCTGAAGAGTATAATATACGTACTAGCCACTGCGCGCATTTGAAATACTGTAGGATATTATTATGTGGGGACTGCAGCAAGTAGCTGGCTCACTCCTAGCAAGCAGTCAGGTGAATGACTCCTGGCACATGCACCATCTGGCCAGGTGTCCCAGGTTGTCAATGCCAACAGAGATCAGCCTGGGAACAAGGTCAAGGGTGGCGAGATACCAAGTAACAGAATACAGAGAGCCCAATACACCTCAGCAGCAAAACTCAGAATATCAATACAGGTCAAAAATCAAACAAGCAATAAAAGTAGTTGATCATGAGTCACTAATTTAATTATTGATAACAGAGTGTCCAGATATGTTAAATTCCAGTCTTCCGTTCAAACGTGTAATTATCGGAATTTACACCTACGAAGGAGTCGAATGTGCCATCGCACTGCTTCAAACTTCCCTCCATCAGCTCCCACTCACCAACACACGGTTTGTGGCAGCGGAAGGTTTTGTCTGCTGTGTTTACGCCAAAAATCTCTGTCCTACTTGATGCGGTGACATGCTTCAGTGCGCCGGGAATTTGCCTCCAACTTCCGCTGCCGTCGACTGGACGTGTGTAGATCAGGTTATCCCTGTTTACACCGTAGACATAGTCATGTCCGCCATCGATTTGCTTCAGAGCTCCACCCACACCAACCCAAGGGGCACCAAGACACGGCTTCTTGCACTTGAAGATATTATCGGCAGAATTGACCCCCCATATGTAGCCGTTACCCGAAGCTGAGACGTGTGTGAGAGCACCTGGAATTCTCACCCAGCTGCCAGACCCATCAGCTGGCCTCTTGTAGATATGATGAGCACTGTTAACTCCCCAGACTTCCTCATCTCCTACGTCCAACTGCATCAGGGCACCAGGAATCTGCGTCCAGTCTCCATTGCACGGCCTGTTGCACTTGAAGATCCTGTCGTCCGTAGTGACGCCCCAGATGTAGTTGACGGAAGTGGAGATGTGCTTCAGCCTGAGGCCACCACTGATGCTTCGATATTGGCAGTGCGCAACACTGAAAGCAAGGAGGAGTACTGAAAGAGTGAAGACCGAATATGAAGTTGCCATTTTTGATGAGTTGCTCAGTTGGCTGGTTGGTTGCTCAGTCAAGATTTGCTCCCCCTTTTATAGCTGGCTGAGAGCAGGCATGCAATACAATTATACGGCGGACGTAGAGCATAATTATGCACAGTTGGTGGTCATCACTGGACTCTTTGTGTGTATTTATTCAATGGCGCTATTTACGTCACTGTTGGGAAGTGAGACACTGTTTCTTGCATTCCAGTAGTGTAAACTCTCAACTCTCTTCAAGTATTCATAGTCATAGGCTGCTATTAAGGTGAGCAGCAAGGAGAAAACAGTGTATACTAGCATAGCTACTTACGGCACTGGTGGAAATTGCTACAATGGATATAACAACTGGGTTGCATTCCAGTAGTGAACTCTCACCACATCTTAAAGTATTCATAGTCATAGGCTGCTGTTAAGGTGAGCAGTTCACAACTGCAAGGAGGAAACAGCATACAGGTACATAGCATAGCTAGTACAATGGTGCTGCTTACATCACTGGCGGGGAATGCTACAATGGATATAGCTAACAACTGCAACTGGATTAGTGAACTCTCACCACATCTTCAGGTATTCAGGCTGCTGTTGGGGTGAGCAGTTCGAGGAAACAGCATATACAGGTAGCATAGCTAGTAGCTACGATGGTGCTGCTTAATACGTCACTTGGTGGGAATTGCTACAATTAGCATGAACTCTCACCACATATAGCTATTCATAGTCGTAGGATGCTGGTGGAGGAATAATCCCATAGTAGCTTCAGTGTGATGTCGTGATTGGCTGTAAATCAGTTCCCACCTCAGGTTGTAGTGGCTTTATTGTCCTTCGCACTCGGGCTCTGCCCTCGGACTCGGGAACAATAAAGCCTCTACAATTCTCGTGGTCATGCTTTAAAACTAATACATATGCATGCACCCTCCAGTTGTACATGCCTGCTCTACAAATCTTGACCAGAAAAGGTACAGAATGGCAACTTCAAACTCGGCATTCACTCTTACAACACACCTCCTTGCTTTCAGTGTAGACCACTGCCAATATTAAAGCATCATTTGAGAATGAAACGCACCCGTCAACTACATCTGGGGCGTCACTACGGACGACAGGATCTTCAAGTGCAACGCGCATACAGGCTGTGCAACGGAGACTGGATGCAGATTCCTGGTGCCCTGATGAAGGTGTGGGGAATTGGAGCTAGCGCTCACCACAGCCATTGGATGGGTCTGGTGAGTGCATGAGAATTCCAGGTGCTCTCACACATGTCTCAGTTTTGGACAATGGCTACATATGGGGGGTCACTTCTGCTGATCAAATCTGGAAGTGCAAGAAGCCATATTAGTGTCACCTGCATGGGTTTGTGTATGGAGCTGTGATAGTGGATGTGACTGTCTATACGTAGACTATTAGACCGCCAATGAGCACTCCAGCACCTCCACTTGGTATAGCTGCAAATAATATACCTTTCCAAAACCAAGGAAAGACGACTGTTAAGTTGGCGGTATACCCCCCTTAATGAGATGCAGATTTGAGGTGGAAGCCCTAGAAGTGTGCAGCCAGCCATTGTTTACTTAGCTATAATATTATACACAAGCTAGTAAGTTACTAAACCACAAAATGAAGAAACCTCAAGGAGCAAATCTAGGATACAGAGTAAAAGGCCAGGCTCTGTGATGGTGGTAGAGCTATCAAAAATTTTCCAGACCAAGTACATGGTGAGTCATCTGCGGGACAGAAATTTGGACAAGAATTGGATTTTTAAGCCTCTGATTTTAAGCTCTCTGAGGAGCTATTTTTTAAAATTAGCAGCAAATACAGCTGCTATGCTCTAATCCATCCGTCGCCGCACATAGCTTGTGTAAACTCACCTAACCAGGCTACAAACTTTACCACAGGCCTAGTTGGTGACCTTAAATTTTGTATCTAGGAATCTCATAGTGCTACAGTTTCAGCTATAACTGGTCAAAGGTTAGCCTTCTCATTTTGATCCCTATACCATGCAGCTCGTAGAGTAGAGACGGCCCTTCAACATGATACTTAAATTCTTCTGTCAAGTTATAGTAGCAACGGGCAACTTAATGAGGGAGAGTCCACTCCCATTTGCCACACTTCCATTGCTTTTCCACCTTGTAGAACTTTATGTAGCTAGGTATACTGCATTATACAAGTACTGCTGGATGGTGAGTAAATCTCTTATCCTGGGAGAGTAGCTACGGGACTGTCCCTGATGTTTAGGGACTACAATTCTGCTGATCAGGCAGCTGATAATACTATTGCTCAGTGAACAAAGGATCTAGGACCTCAAGATGGAATTCATGTACTTCACTGCAACTGTACTCCTCATGCTGCCAGGAATAGCAAATGGTACTGTAGCATAAGGCTAGCAGGGTACATGAAGCTATTTATGAGTGGAGGATTGAAATTGTACATGTCATGGCATTGGGCCACGCCAACTCGCATCTTAGTTTCAGGTCCTCTGAGTCCCCCCAAAACGGGGCGAGAGGGCTAGGATATAGGATTATTTTAATGATATTCATGATGTTAGTTAGCTTATTTAACCACAAAAATGCAATTGTGCAATAGCGAACAAGGAACTCATCTACGCGCCTTCCCATCCAGCCACCACGTGCAATCTATGACAATTTCTTTTGTGAAAGTCTTAGCCCACACAAAGATCTGATATCTGCTAGGCTGTGCTAGCTTGCTAGCATCAAACTAAAAAGCCATTGTAACAAAACTTACACTCTCATGATCAGAATAATCAAACAGAAGTAAACAGCAGGAAAGGCCTGGACAGGAGGCTAGAAACAACTGGCACTGTTCACAGATGCAAAATAATAACTATGACATCATAATATCCTCTAACTTTGCTAATTGAAAATTTCAATGCGGGCGGGGACCTGAAACTAACATGCAAGTTGGTGTGGCCTTAGCTAGCAGTGGACTTTTTAATAACTACTGGCATGTGGCATAGATAAAGTCGTCTCCTGTCAGCTTTGTTCCTAGGCCTTCCTCTCTCCCAGAACAAGTCCTGTTAGTAGCAGCTGTGTTCCCATGAGCATGCGAAGTAAATGAAGCTGGCCTCAAAATGCGACACTTCTTGATTTCACACTGTTTGACAATAATTTGCTGTGTGATAGGAATACTAGTTAAGCACTTCACGCAACATGTCTTGCTTCATTGTAGCTACAAATACAATGTAACAGGCCCGTACGCAGGGTGTGGGGGGTTCGGTAAACCCCCCTTTTGAGATGCCCTATATACACAAATTTATACGGTACATATATGTAAGCCACACCCATTTAAACTCAAAAAGAATCCAAAGCTGTGTATAACAACCTCATGTGTGCTAGATTGTGCAGAGACTCAGGTGGCAATGTGACATCTGGTAGTAATGAATTCGCTAGACCTGCTTCCTGCTTGCTAATCAACAACAATTAATTTGAGCCCTTCTCTTGAGCTCATGGAGCACTATAGCCTTATAACCAAGCAAGGCAGCTTCTGACCAGACGGTAGGGTCCGAGTTCAGGCAGGTCAGCTTAATTGGAACAGTTGTGGTAACTAACAAGCCGATTTGTGCTCCAGTGAGACACCTTGGGGGTAGTAGAATATCCAGAAGGTGTCGAAGCTGTACTGTTTAGTGGCAACCAAGCGCTGTTCTTTTTTGTTTGCTACCTAAATCCAGGCTCACAAGACTATACAACCACACTCCAGTCATCTAATTTTGCTTAGTGCTAATTCTTATTAGCGTGGAAGTTCCATTGTTTTTGTACAATTACTTAGTGCCAATTTCTTTTTGGATCACAGTGGCTCGACGTCCTAGCACCGCCCCCCCCCCTTTGCTCTGTTTATGATGTGGTGCTGTCATACCTATCTCTCTGTTTCTCTTTGTTGGTCACACTATAGCTAATTAATGATTATGTTGAAATGTCAATGGGGTTGGTGAAGGAGCTTGGATCACATCATAGTGTGTGTCTGCTGGTGGGGCCAAGGATGTACGCCGAGAAAATATTACACCCATTTTGAAGACCACCATATTCCCATAAGAAAATTGCTCAGCAGAAATGAATTTTGGACAGGAAAGGGGGGCCAGAAATGAATTTTGGAGGGCCAGGGCCCCCCCGCCCCCCCCTCTGGATCCGCCCCTGATACCCCCACTTCCTCTTCACCCCACGTTCCTTGTTTTATTCACAGTTGTGTGCTTCATTGTTGAACGTGCCCATAATCATAGAGTCACCACATAGACGTCCAGCATCGATTTGCTTCACAGGAATCCAGTCACCCACTGCTTGCACTTGTTGACGGAAGTGGAGATGTGCTTCAGCCTGAGACCACCATTGATGCTTCGATATTGGCAGTGCGCAACACTGAAAGCAAGGAGGAGTACTGAAAGTGTGAAGACCGAGTATGAAGTTGCCATTTTTGATGAGTTGCTCAGTTGGCTGGTTGGTTGCTCAGTCAAGATTTGCTCCCCCTTTTATAGCTGGCTGAGAGCAGGCATGCAATACAATTATACGGCGGACGTAGAGCATAATTATGCACAGCTGGTGGTCATCAGTTTACAACTGGAGAGGAAAAAGGTATTATTTGTGTGTATTTATACATGGTATATTCAATGGCGCTATTTACGTCACTGTTGGGAAATGAGACACTGTTCTTGCATTCCAGTAGTTTAAACTCTCAACTCTCTTCAAGTATTCATAGTCATAGGCTGCTATTAAGGTGAGCAGCAAGGAGAAAACAGTGTATACTAGCATAGCTACTTACGGCACTGGTGGAAATTGCTACAATGGATATAACAACTGGGTTGCATTCCAGTAGTGAAATCTCACCACATCTTCAAGTATTCATAGTCATAGGCTGCTGTTAAGGTGAGCAGTTCACAACTGCAAGGAGGAAACAGCATATCTAGTACAATGGTGCTGCTTACGTCACTGGTCGGGGAATGCTATAACAACTGCAACTGGATTAGTGAACTCTCACCACATCTTCAAGTATTCATTGCGATAGGCTGCTGTTGGGGTGAGCAGTTCACAACTGTGAGGAGGAAACAACACATAGGTAGCATAGCTAGTACGTCACTGGTGAGAATTGCTACTAACAATGGATATGCAAATTAGCTATGGGTTGCATTCATAGGCTGCTGGTGGGGTGAGCAGTTCACACCTGCATGTGCAATGGTGCTGCTTACGCAGGGCCGTATTTAGGGGGGCAGGGAGGCGCTAGCCTCGATCTGGAAAGAAAAAAATTCCTTATTATTGTGGCAGTAGCTATAGCTACGTATGGTGGCAACATGGTGCAAAAGAGTGAAAAGTGGTCTATACCCATGAGGCACTTAACAGGCAATAGTTGAAGAACAAGGTGGTTCTTCAACTATTCAATTCGTCATCACTGCTGACTTCTGAATCCATGTGCACCTTAATTAGCTAGCTAGCTGGCAGCAGACAGTGCTAGAGCGAGTGCGCATGTAGTGTACTCGACCTGCATCTCTGCACATTTTATGCACAGCTGGTGATACTGCAGTAACCTTGCAAAAGGAGTGCTACTGCCAGCAGGAGCATCCATCTAAGGATTGCAAGATTGTCACTCGGGCTGAGGCAAGGAAGGAGATACTCCTCAAGTCTGGCCGCTGTTTTGTCTGCCTCCGTCGAGGCCATCTCAGTCGTGAGTGCCGCTCCAGGTTGAAGTGCAGCAAGTGCAGCAGGAGGCATCACGTATCGATCTGTCAAGGGGATGGCTCTGGTCGACCACAGGGAGCCGAGGTAGTGCAACAGAATGCAGGTGGACAAGCCGGCCAGAGGCAAGCAGTTGGATCCAGCACCACGGGACTGAATGCGGGTGCCCCTCCTTTCCCCGTACCCACCACAACATCCCTCTATGCAATGACCAGCAACACAGTACTGCTTCAGACGACTCGAGCCTCGATACGCAACCCGCGTCAACCCATGACCCGTCTGAAGGTCAGAGCTGTTCTTGATACTGGGAGTCAGCGCTCCTACATCACAAGTCAGGCTGCGAGGGCGCTCTCATTGGAGCCGGAGGGAAAGCAGAAGATGTCCATCTGCACATTTGGTTCTGAGAAGAATAATTTGCATTCCTGCGAGCTTGTCAAGGTCCTGATGGAGACCACAGATGGAGCAATCGAGTTGCAGCTACTCACTGTGCCCGTCATTTGCGGGCCATTGGCCACTCAGCCGATCCCCCTGCCCGTCGACTTGTATGAACATTTGGCAGGATTGAAACTGGCCGATGATGTCTCCGATGAGAGTGCTGCTATGGAAGTCAACCTATTGATTGGGTCTGACTACTACTGGGAGCTAACCACTGGGAGGGTGAAACGTGGAGAGAGTGGTCCTGTTGCCATGGAGACCAAGTTGGGTTGGGTCTTGTCTGGCCCAGTCCCAGGAATGAAGCAAGATCAGCTCGCTGTGAGTCTCGTCTCGACACACACGCTGAAGGTGGATACTAATGATGTCTCCACAGAGTCTAATCTCAACGACACACTACGAGCGTTTTGGGAACTGGAATCCCTGGGAATCACCGCCTCCGATTGATCTGTCCACCAGGAGTTCGAAGAAAGTGTTTCATTCACAGATGGTCGGTATGAAGTGTGTCTACCCTGGAAGAGTCCTCACCCTGTCCTGCCGGACAACTACCAGCTAAGCCGACGACAACTGCTGAGTGTGCTGCGACGTCTCCGACAGATGCCAGCTATTCTCCACGAGTACGACTCGATCATCCGGAAGCAAATAGCACAGGGTATTGTTCAACATGTGCACCCCAAGTCAGGCGAGGTGGGCCAAGTGCACTACTTGCCACATCATGCGGTGGTCAGACAAAGCAAGGAAACCACGAAGGTCAGAGTGGTGTACGACGCCTCAGCCAAGGTTGGTGGGCCATCCCTAAATGATTGTCTTTTCACCGGTCCAAAGTTCGATCAGAAGATACTGGATCTCCTCCTCAGGTTTCGCACGTACCCCGTAGCCCTCACCGCAGATGTTGAGAAAGCATTCCTGATGGTGTCTGTGTCAGAAAACGACAGGGATGTGTTGAGGTTTTTGTGGGTAGATGATGTCAGCAAGGCTGACCCTGAGATACAAGTAGTCCATTTCGCCAGAGTGATGTTTGGTGTATCCTCAAGCCCCTTTCTCCTCATGATCAATGCCACCATTGACCACCACTTGAAGGCATTCCGTTCGACAAATCCTGAGATGGTAGATGTCCTGTTGAAGTCAATGTATGTTGATGATGTCATTGCCGGGGCCATGGATGAAGAATCAGCCTTGAAGTTTTATGTGGAGTCTAAGGACATTCTACGTCAAGGTGGCTTCAATCTCAGGAAGTTCACGACGAACGCATGGAGGGTTCAAGAGAACATCGACAAGAAAGAAGGACTCTCTCGTGAATCTCCCCTTCAAGGTCCATGTAACTTAGATGAGACGTATGCTGAGTCAACCTTGGGCTGTGCCCAGACCATGGGTCCCACAGAACAGGCAGTCCTTGGCGTGAAGTGGGATGTGGCGACAGATCGCCTCATCTTCAGCGTGAGTGAGATCTCGGCTTTGGCAGACGACAAGGAAACGACGAAAAGGAGAGTCACAAGTGTTGTTGGCAAATTCTACGATCCTCTTGGGTTCCTGTCTCCCGTGGTCGTCAAGTTCAAGATGTTCTTTCAGGAGCTTTGTGAGGAGGGCTTGGAATGGGATCAGACACTTGGTGAGGATCTTCTCCGCAAGTGGCAGTTACTACTGGCGAGCCTCCAGGAAGCTCCAATATTTTCTATTCCTCGCTACTTCCTGGGAGGCACAGACACACAAGTGATCTCACATAGTCTGCATGGATTCTGCGATGCGTCAAAGAAGGCCTATGCTGCCGTGATCTACCTCGTCACTCAAACCAATTCCGGTCCACGTGTGACGTTCCTTGTCTCCAAGACTCGCGTAGCACCTTTACGAGAAGTGACAATACCTCGTCTCGAGCTCCTGTCGGCACTGCTCTTGGCTAGACTCATCAACAATGTCACAGAGAGTCTGTCGCCAAATCTGTCCCTGGAGTGTCCAACATGTTACACAGACTCAATGGTGGCCCTTTGCTGGATTGTTGGCTCTGACAAGGAATGGAAGCAGTTTGTCCAGAACCGTGTTTCTGAGATTCGTGGACTCCTTCCAATCAGCTGCTGGCAACACTGCCCTGGATGTGTCAACCCGGCGGACCTTCCGTCAAGAGGATTGACCCCAAGTGAGCTCTCTGTCAGCAAATTGTGGCATCGCGGGCCTGATTGGCTGTGGGAGAGTGTGACGACAAAGGAGCCTTTCCAGCCAGAGGAGATTCCTGCTGAATGTCTTCCAGAGATGAGAGTCCGCGACCAGAAGACCCATGCCTTGATAACTACCAGTGTAGCCAAGGTCCTGAAATGTGAGGAGTACAGCTCACTCAGTCGGCTCGTCTCTGTCACTGCGTACGTTTTGAAGTTTGTGCGGGCACTCAAGGAAGCGGTTAAGGGCAGCCGTTCCTCGGACTCCGGTCTCATAGCCAGTGCACAGGAGCTGTCTGCAGCAGAAATGTTGTGGATTCAAGAATCGCAGCAACGGCTCATAGAAGACAAACACTTCCCGACTTGGAAGAAGCAATTTGGCCTCTATTGTGATGAAGACGGAGTGTGGAGGTGTGGTGGCCGCCTACACCATGCAAACATCCCCCACTCAATGAAGCATCCAATTCTTCTCCACCGAGATCATCACCTCACTTCGCTAGTTGTGATGAGGGCCCATCAGAAGGTATGCCACAATGGTACCAAGGAGACGCTGACCGAGGTCCGGTCGCAGTTCTGGATTGTCAAGGGAAGCCTTTGGTGAGGAAACTGTTACGCTACTGCACCACTTGTCGGCGCTATGAAGGTCCGTCCTACCGAGCTCCACCACCACCACCACTGCCGGAATTTCGTGTGACTGAGCAACCTCCCTTCACAAACACAGGGGTGGATTTCGCCGGCCCTCTGTACATCAGGTACCCGGGGAGCACCAGGAGCAACAAGGTTTGGCTGTGCCTCTTCACCTGCTGCGTCGTCAGAGCAGTTCATTTGGACCTAGTGCCAGACATGACCACCACTGCGTTCCTCAGGTGTATGAAGCGATTTGTGGCAAGAAGAGGACTCCCTAGGAGAATTGTTTCGGACAACGCACAGACTTTCAAATGTGCGGCAAAGTCGATCACAGCTATGCTGAGTCAACAGGATGTTCAACAGTATTTGTCAGGAAACAAGGTTCAGTGGGTGTTCAATGTGGAGAAGGCTCCGTGGTGGGGTGGGATTTTCGAGAGAATGATCAAATCGACGAAGAGATGCTTGCGAAAGGTGATTGGAAGAGCAAAACTGCACTACGATGAACTGATCACCGCCCTCACCGAGATCGAAGCAGTTATCAATTCCAGACCTCTAACCTACTTGTCTCCTGACAATCTCGAAGAACCCCTGACGCCATCCCACTTCCTCTGTGGGAGACGTATTCTGAACCTCCCAGATTGCCTCCAACAAGACGACGTGGACGAGGAGTTTGAATTGCAGTGAGCTAGCTAGCTAGCCTAGGCTATTAGCTTTAGGTACCAGTCCAGACAGGTTGCTCCGAGACAGGGCATGCAGGTAGAGAGCACTTCTCTCAAGCACAGCAAAAAGCTTGTTCATGGCTCCTGTACTAATCCTAGCCCAAGTCCTGGCTTGCCAGCACAGCAAAAAGCTTGTTCATGGCTCCTGTACTAATCCTAACCCAAGTCCTAGCTGGCTTCCTAGCATAGCAAAAAGCTTGTTCATGGCTCCTGCAGTACTATAATCCTAGCCTAAGTACTGGCTTGCCAACACAGCAAAAAGCTTGTTCATGGCTCCTGTACTAATCCTAACCCAAGTCCTAGCTGGCTTCCTAGCATAGCAAAAAGCTTGTTCATGGCTCCTGTACTAATCCTAGCCCAAGTCCTAGCTGGCTTCCTAGCATAGCAAAAAGCTTGTTCCTGGCTCCTGCACAATTCCTAACCCAAGTACTGGCTTGCTAGCATAGTCAATTCCTGGCTCCTGCACTAATCCTAACCCAAGTACTGGCTTGCTAGCATAGTCAAGAGCTTGTTCCTGGCTCCCAAGCCTAGCAGTCCATATATTCCAGTCCACAGTCCAGTCCATAGTCCAGTCCAGAGTCCAGAGTCCAGCTTTCATGTCGCAGGGGTTTCCCCAATGCGCAGTTGCACGTCACTATGTAAACATTGGCCAGACTTCCTATACAGGCTGGATCCTTTGAAGTACAGCTGCTCTAATCATCTAAGCAGGTAGCCTGGGACTAGTTAAGCCTAACTAAGGGATACAGCTTCAGAAACTGACAGTAGAAGTGAAGTTGTAGCCTGTTGTGTCACTGTCCTACCCATTTCTTTCTTATTGATACAATTAATGTTGTTTTAGGAGCAAAGCAACGGCTATACATGCACTAACACCCTGTTTTATCACGGTTGTTTGCAACCATACTTCGATGCACACCGCTCAACTCAAATTTTCTGGGGAAAACCCCGTGTTGGCTGCAGGCTGTTGGGCTAAGGCTATGTAGTAGGTAAAGCATGCCCACGAGGGTTGTACAGGCTTTATTGTCTCTGAGCCCGAGGGCGGAGCCCGAGGGAGAAGGACAGTACAACCCGAGGTGGGCATGTTTTAACTGATTTACAGCCAATCACAAGGTCACATCGAAGTACCTGCTTACCTGCACTGTCTCTAGCTGCCCCCTGAGAACAGCAACTCATGACATGGAGGGAGCTATAGTGAGTTTTGCATTGCAATTCTGCTGCTATCCTGAAAAGCTTTAATATGAGAGCTGCAGAATATCCAGCTAGCTACAGATCAAGCTGTATATCTAGCTGACTTGTTGGCATCATAGAAAATGGAGCTATTGCAAGTAGCTAGTCTAATACCATGAGCAGACTTAACAACTACGTAGCTACCGATGGTTCCGTGGATCATGGTAGACATCAGGGGCTGTTGTAAGAAGTTAGCTAGCAGTAGTATTTCTAATTCTAAACTCTTTGTGGACTTGCAGGACAATTCTCAATTCTCATATTGCCCTAGGGCACAATATAGGCCAGGCCGTATTGCCCGGTTTACATCCTGTGTGGTCTACTGTGGTTTACAAGTTGTAGTAGTATGGGATTTACTGTAGTAAGGAGGTACTTTGATGTGGCCTTGTGATGGGCTGTAAGTGCTTTTATTGTGCTGTATGCATTGTGGGCCATCTGTTGTTTTATAATGTTAGACCTGGGCAGGTCTGCTTGTATGTTGGGCTGTGGTAGCCTGGGCAGGTCTCCACAATATGAGCCGTGTGGGCCACTACCGAGTGTCACACAGTGACACACTAGGCTCGCCATCCGGCAGCTTGTTAACTGTGTGCTAATACACTTGCTGTGTGCTAATACGCTAATATGCTTGCCCTTTGCTAATATTGCTGTGGGCTTGTACACTAACCTGGGTGTTAACATGTTTGCTATAATGTATTTCTGCAAAGTTTCATCCACGGGCTCGCACACCCCGGCATTAGAACCTCCAGAAAGATGGTGGCAGCACGTTTTGCTTGGCATGGCATGAACCAACAGGTTGGATTGTGGGCTAAAACATGTATCCCCTGTCAGAGGTCGAAAGTCCACCGAATGTGATCACCCCACGTGAACATGGACAACTTCCTGACCGCCGCTTCCAGCGAATTCATGTGGACATCGTTGGTCCTAGCTCTTCCACCTTCACAGGGTATGACATACCTCTTTACGATCATCGATCGATATACTCGGTGGCCAGAGGCCATTCCCATGGCTGATGCTACAGCTGCCTCATGTACCTGTGCCCTTATTTCGCACCACATCGCCCAATTTGGAGTGCCCGCGGACATCACATCTGATAGGGGGCCACGCAGTTCACCTCGAACCTGTGGACTTCCCTGTGGACATGTACTGCTGGGAGCGCAGCTACACCGCACCACAGCCTACCACCCGCAGGCGAACGGTGTCGTTGAGCGACTCCACAGACAGCTGAAAGCAGCACTCAAGGCTCGGCTTGTTGGGCCAGCATGGATGGACGAACTTCCACTAGTGCTGTTGGGTCTCCGTTCAGCTCCCAAAGAGCACCTCGGGTGTGCACCATCTGAACTCGTCTACGGCACAACTATCCGCCTGCCTGGGGAATTCTTCGAAACTTCAACAGCCGATCGTGAACAAGCAACATCAGAGCTACTCACTCAGTTGCGCACCACCATGGCTACTCTGCGACCAAAGCAGACTTCTCACCACCGTCAACAGTCCTCACATGTACCTGTGGAACTGCAAGACTGTAGGTTTGTGTTCGTTCGCCATGATGCCCATCGCACCCCCCTGCAGTGCACGTACGATGGACCCTTCAGAGTTCTGGAGCGAGCTACGAAGTATTTCACGCTGGACCTCAATGGTAAACGCGACACAGTGTCTGTTGATCGCCTCAAACCCGCGTTTTTGGATGCTGATTGGGGCTTGTGTGAGGAACCAGTAACTCCACCCCCCACATGCACACAACCGGCTCTACGTCTACCCCCCTCCACAGCGGCAAAGAAAACTTCTGTGTCACCGGCCCCACCTCCCTCCACATCGGCGAAGGAAGCTCGTATACTGCGGAGCCTAGTGAACCCACCGCTACGCATTGTGAAACGAAGCAGAAGAGGCTGGTGATTCGACTCCCAGCCAAGCTCCGATAACTTTCGTGGCCTCCGCCACTGGGGGGGGGGGGGAGCTCTGTAGCAGCTCAACTGAACCAACTGTGATCATATGCATGATCGACCCTTTACCAATATTATTATTGCTTGAATTTAGATTGAGTTGTTTGTCTCGAGATAGGGGAGCTTAGAACGGTCTTCGCGCTCTCCTACAGTGAATTCTTTCGCAGTAAAGGCCCTTACGAAAAACATGATGGGATAATGTACTTTGGTGTGGCATTGGGGTGGTTAATTTTTTCAACCAACTAGTGTGCCAACAGTTCACTTCCTAAGTTGTTTTTTTTTACGGGCATGTTGCCCCGAACAGCGAATATGGCAGAACCTGTCTGATACTGCCATATTGTGATCAGACCAGCAGCCATTTAGCTGTGTGGCTGTGGGTTTTCACTGTCCTTTGATCAGTTTAATCAGGTCAAAAAATGTGCTGTTTATATGCTTGCAGTGATCGCTGTGTGCTACTGTACCTGCGGTGTGCCAGTAGGCGTGCTCTGCTGCTCCCAACATGCAATTGTGTCGTACATTCACACCTGTCCCGCATTTCGATATCCACACAGAACGCTGTACAAGTCCGCTGGACTATACAGGCTTTCCTTGCAGGGGAGGCCCAAGTGGTTACACCCCCCTCCTCATTTCAGCCTGCTTGCTGGCAGATCCCAAAACGATCATGCATGCATGCATGCACGCATGAGCATCAATGCTGAAACCAACGATGTTGCATGGTCCATACATGGCAATATTATTACCTTGTGGGACGGGGTATGTTCCCAATGGCAGTGGTAGCCTTGGTGGCAGGGCACTAATACACTTGGCCTGTAAGTGTTCGTTGGCAAGCTGCACAGTAGAGTTATAAGCAGTAAATTAGTGGGTGACTGGTGATCCATGTAGTGCTTCAAGGGTGTCAGATCTTGGCACCGTATTACACCAGATGTTTCCCCATCTATGACCATGCATCTCCACAGACACCCTTTCTCCATGCGAGTGACTTATAACTGGCACTATCGCCAGGGCTGCCCCGCAGCATCCCACTGCAGCTTGATTCTGGAGGGCTCATCCCGCTGCTCACCTTAGTAGCCTATGTGAAGGGGTGTGGCTCTACCCCGGATGCACTATAGCCGGTTGTTGCAGTCCTGTAACTCAAGGTGGCCGCAGTAAATAGTATTGGATTGCTTTAAGTCCCACTGACGCACATACTATTGTGTTCAGGGTGTCTCACCATGTTGATGCCCGCTGTCCTTCATGGTGCCACCGCGCCGGGGCAGCTTGGAGGCTGTTTATAAGCTGTTCTTTTAGCACCATGCTGGCCTCCGAGACGATTCACCCATATTTTGTGGCCTGCCTGGACCGTGCTGGGGTTGATTGCTTATAATATATATTACTGCCCACCGCGATTGGATTGGATTATTCCGTTCACACTTGGCTCACTTAGTCAAGCGATATAGGCAGTCGTGTGCTGAGTGTAGGATGGCTGCATCCCTAGACTCCCTGAGTAGCATAGTAACATGCAGTCCCTGAACACAGCTACCCTTATAGGTATACATGCACACGGCCGGTGCTCTCACAGTTCGTTTCAGGCTCCTCCGGTAGACAGGCACTCTGGTTCGGGTGTACTGTCAAAATTTAAAAAAAAATGATTTTGCGAAGTAGCATGCAATTTGCAAGCTAGGCCACTTCAGTCATGCAGGCGCCTACGGTTTGTTTCCTGTGAGGATCAAGGCAGGGAGGAAGGGTACTAGTGAGGTAGCATACAAAGTGGCAGTCTGAATGTGTGGGTTGATTTTTCATGCATGGCTTCATTGCTCACCAAGTTCCCTTCGTTGTTTGTCATGGAGCAACTATGCCCAACAGGGTTATATTTCTAGGGGGCCTGCTAATAGACGACATGTCCTAGATTGTGGCTGACCATGGGTGTTAGATTTTTAGAGCAGAATGTCACAACGTGAGTTGATGTGGTATTATCCAGAAAAAATATCGGCACTGGTGTACAGCAAAATCTGTCGACTCAGCTCGGGTGCACAACGATAATATGGTGTATAGTTTTGTTTTGTTAAGCCTGTGGCGGACACCCTTTACCAACTTATGTGTATCATGTCACTCTTTGTTTTATCTCTGTCGACCCTTACCACATTACAGTTCGAGTATTGCACGTGTGATAGCTAGTTAGTGTTAGCTAGTTTAGTGTTAGCTAGTTTTGGCCTACTCGACATTGGTGACCCGACGTTCGAACTATGACTACTGAGGGTGACGGAGAACGTCCTCCTGCCCCGAGGGAGCCGCCTGCTCCTGCAGCAACCGTTGCAGCGATAGCCCTCAAGTTGCCGCCATTTTGGTCTTCTGACCCGGAAATGGGTCGAGGCCCAGTTCAGGACTCGAAAAATCTCCGCCCAACGAACCAAATTCGACCACATAGTGGCTTCTCTCTCCCCAGAGTTTGCCACAGAGGTTAGAGACCTGATTATCCGACCTCCCGACGACTCTCCATACGACGCCCTTCGAGAGCAGCTGATCAAACGGACCACAGCCTCTGCACAGCGAAAGCTACAACAGCTCTTCAACGCTGAGGAGCTGGGAGACAAGAAGCCTACACAGCTGCTACGTAAGATCCAGCAGCTCCTTGGAAAGCGTGCTACCACCTTTGACGGCACCTTCCTGCGGGAGCTGTTCCTGCAGCGGCTTCCCAACCACGTCCGTATGATTCTTGCTTCCACTTCTAGCACTAGCAGCCTCGAGGAGCTTGCTGAGCTAGCCGACAAGATCATGGACGTGGCCTCCCCAGCTGTCTCCGGCATCCAGCACAA
>JACERO010000066.1 GCA_013911135.1 Candidatus Nitrosopumilus sp.
GGTATCAAATGAGTTGTGATTCACATTTGATAAAATGATACACTATCATCAAGCTTTTTCTATCGGAATAATTTGATTGAATAATTGATAGTTTCTGATCTAATTTGAGTTACTTTCCCATCTACTGGTATCTGATGGAATGTTGCTGAGAAATCCCATTAACCAAACTGCTGCAACTGAAGATACACAAGCAATTCTATTTTTTACAATTAATAGAAACAATAATGATATAATTGACTCAGGAGAGCATGCATTTATGGTAATCATATTCAAAGATTCAGAAAGATTGTCATCTCTGGAAACAATGTCAATTGAAATTGTTTTAACTACAGGAACCCTACTTACAATTGAACGTACAGTTCCAAATCTTACAAGCAAGATTATAGATATATCATAATAAAATTTGAAAGAAGCCTAAAGAATACTATCCAGGTACTGGAAAAGAGCTATACTTGCATTCGATTTTAGATTTAGCATTTTGTTTTAGATGATCAAAATACAATTCTATCATCTTTAGTCCAGAAATCACTCTAGGAGCATTAGTTTTTACAAATTCAATTTCATCTGAATGATTTTTTGGGTGATTATTCAAGTAATTTTCAAATGCTTTTTCACCATTGTTGAATTAATGATTCAGAGAATTTCTGAGTAGTGATTTTTGAGCCTTCAAATTCAGGTGTGAATTGATTAAAATCAGCAAGCAGATAAAATGTTGCCTGGGGTTGTGTAGAAGTTATTCCAGGAATTTGTTGTAATGTTTGATATGTGTATTCACCCATTATTTCATGAATTTTCCTTGTAACCTCAAAGTATTGATCCATTTCTTTACTCACTTGAAAACCTGCAACTGCTGCATGTTGAATTGGTGTGGAAACAGCAGTATATTCAGTTGCTAGAATTTTTTTGAATTGTTCTCCAACATCAGTTGCATGTTGTGGGAAAATCACATATCTCAATCTATAACCACCAGCTGCGTGAGATTTTGAAAGACCATTTGTGACAAATGTTCCTTCAGGATAAATTTTTCCCATGCTAACAAAGTTTTCAAACTTGAATGTTGTTTGAGCATAAATTTCATCAGAAACGACCATGATATTTTGTTCTCTGCACACTTCAGCAATTTCTTCTAGTTCCAATCTATCATACAAAAGACCTGTAGGATTGTTTGGATTATTTAGTATGAGAATTTTTTGCCTATCATGTAGCCTAGAGATAATTTCTTCAAATCATAGGAAGTGATTTTCTTGTTTGTTCTTGTTGGCAACATGTGATAATTCTTTTTAAGAAATCTAATTTGTGGAAGATATCCAAGCCATGCAGGAGTAGGTAAAATCACAGTGCCATGAAAAATTTCTAATAAGTTATAGAGAAGTTCTTTTGTTCCAGGCCCTACATAAATTTGTCCAGGATCTACATCCATTTTAAAATAATGTTTGTTATATTCAGAAATTGATTCTCGTAATTCTTGTACTCCTGGAACTGCAGCATATTTTCCCTGATGGGCATTTTTGACTAATGCATTTTGGATAATATTAGGAACATGAAATGGGGATTGGGCAAACGCAAATCCATAATATCCAAAAGAGCATTCAGTGGATTGACAACTAGTGTGAAATTCTTGCAAAAATGTGTTTAGTTTAAGATTTTCTGGAAGCTCTATGTCCTCTACTTGCTGATCAATTACAAATTTCAACTACACAAAAAACACAATTATTTCAATAAAACACATGTATGGTTGAAATGAACATCTTTGCCAGAAAGTGCAATCTTTTCAAATTTCATACTTTATTATTTACAACTATCATAGGACATTTACAGGCACGAGTTAACATCGCACAATTCTTACACCAAATTTCATTATAAGAGTTAATTCTAGATTCACCACCACATTTTTCACAATTCACATTAAGAAATGAAAACTAAAAAAATAAAATTTGTTGTTTGTTCATGTTGAGCTCATCCATTCTTTAATACAAATTTTAACAAAATTATGAATAGAATATGCCATACGAAGAAGTTTATTTTCAAAGAATAAAAGATGAAAATTCAAAAGACATAAAACTCAAAAAGACATCCAAATAGATTCTAAACTCTCTTTGTTTTCCTATTTGATAGTAATATTGTTCGTTTTACTTAAACAGACAAGAGGTTAATTGTATATTTGCACTAGTTGTTGTAACACCGTCCTATCGTGTATATGTGCTTCAGGTGATCAAGGGAATAAACCCGTTAAAGCCTGAATCACCATTTATTTTTTGAAATAAGACAAAAAATTATCAATAAATGTTAACCTAGATTTATCTTCAATTAACCAGATACTAGTTTATCCCCAGTACAACATTAGAAAGAGTTCCTTATTTAGAATTGATGTAGGCAATTCAAGATAGAATATTGTTTCTACATTTGGAGTACTTGCTACTCCTACACTACCCTCCTAATCCTCTAGCAATTCCTTTACAAATCGATAAACCCATACAAATAGAAGATCTTGAAGCAAAAGTTTTGGAGATTGTAAAAGGAAATAAAATAATAATGGAAGACGTATAAAAAAATAAAACATATCTCGTAGAAAAAAACAGACTTAACTTTTAATTTTAAATTCTAACTAGTTTTCTCCAACACCAAACATGATACCATTTGTCTCTAAATATTGTACTTTGTTTCATAGAAATGTTCATTTCAACATTGCACCCAAAACAAGTTTGATGAAGCTCGTCTTCGCTCAATTCTGGTGGTTGTTTTTTAAAAAAATCCATTATATCACACCGGCTGAACAAGCAAAGCATGTCATCCTGTAGAAAATCCTTCATATCCTACAGATGCAGCATGCCCAAATAACATAGTTGATTCATCTTTTGATATCAACTCAAAATTTTTTGTTTCTTTGAACAGAGATAACAGTTCTTCTTTTGTAATTTTCCCCTCATTTTTATCAATTTGTGCAAGAAAATCACCTTTTGTATCAGTAATGAACATGCTAGTGATTTCCTTTTCTGAATCACTTAGTGGTGTTTCATTGAAAATAGTTTCTACAAAGTGTTCCCATTTGAAAACTATTGCAAGTACTCCCATTACCGCACGAGAAGGTTCTCCATGTTTATGGATTTTACAAGAAAATACTAGTCTGATTTTCTCTTTTCCATCTTCTCTTGTTTTTACTACATCAAAACTATGGTCTTCTCCATTGGTAGTTTGTTTCACATTTTGAAACCAATCATAATCTGCAACTTGGGAACCTAGAATATTTACATTAGAACCATTTGCAATACTACTTGCACCATCAAGTGATGTATATTCAGGAATTATCTCATACTCTGCTTCTGAAAATATTCAACTAGTTACACTTCGAGAACCAGTAGGTGCTGATGAAAAACTAGCAAAGACTTGGACTCCAGACGGTGAAACTATCTTTGAATTGACATTTGTTGATCCAGATAATGCAATGGGTTCATGGGAATTCTCAGGTAATGCTTTAGCTGTTCACACAATGCACACAAACCAATTTACTGTCAGTTATTCTGTAAGTGCAACTGCAACTGCAGGAGAAACTGTAGAACTTGAAGAAGAAATCATGATGGAGGGGAAAGAAACCATGATGGAGGAAGAAACCATGATGGCAGAACCAACAACAATCCATGTTGAGATTCCAGTAGGAACTTCAGTTCCAGGATGTGAAGAAACTAATTCATGCTTCTCACCAGCAGACATTACAATTAATGCTGGAGATACAGTACATTGGATGAATGTAGACACAGCCGCACATACAGTAACTGGCGGAAGCCCAGCTGATGGTCCATCAGGCGTATTTGATAGCAGTCTAGTCATGGCTGCTGCAACTTACGAATTCACCTTTGATGAGGCAGGAGGTTATGATTACTTCTGCATGGTTCATCCATGGATGCTTGGCAGTGTTACAGTGAACTAACCAAAATTTTTTCCTTTTTTCTTATTTTATCTGATTTTCTTGGATGGTTCTATTATATGCCACTCCGAATCTATGGGCTTCATCTCGTGCATGCTGCAAAATTTTCAAAGATGCATGATTTTTTGGAATTACTATTGAATTTTTATTTCTTGGAATATAGACTTCTTCATTTTCTTTGGCCAAAGAAATACACGGAAGATTTAATCCCAGAGATTCTAAAGATTTCATAGCTGCATTTAGTTGTCCTTTACCACCATCAATTAGTATTAGATCAGGAAGTTTAAAATTTTCTTCAAGCAGTCTATAGTATCTTCTTTTTATGACTTCTCCAATCATTGCAAAATCATCTCTTCCAGATACTGTTTTAATTCTGAATTTTCTATATCCTGATTTGTTTGGTTTTCCATCTACAAATCTAGACATTGAACCTACAGCAAAGTCAGTACCATGATTTGAAATATCAAAACATTCAATGATGTTAGGAATTACAGGAAGATTTAGAATTTCTTTTAATTCAACTATTCCGGGTTCTCCACCTTTTGAATGAATTAATTTAATATTTTTTAAGATTAAATTTATGATATCTCGTTTCTTTCCTTTATTTGGAGATAAGATTTTTACAATAAATCCAGCTTGCTCTGAAAGTAATGACTCCAATAATTTTGGATTATCAGGAAGTATACTAACAAGAATGAATTTTGGGATTTTATGTGTAGAATAATACTGATAAAGAAAGTTTGAAAAAGAATTATCTCCAACTAGATCAAAAAAGAATTTATCACTATCTCTGATCACACCATTAATCATTCTAAAATTCATAACTGTGGCAGTCTGGTCTTGGATGCCAATTCCAAAATACTCCTCATCAGAATTTTTAACATATTCCATTTTTTGCTTAGATTGAAGACTTCCAAGTCGGATCAAAGTATCACGTATGTCTTTTGCACGCTCAAATTGTTGGATTTTGGCGGCTTGATGCATTTCTTCTTCTAATTTTTTTGCAAAAATTTTAGCCTGATTTTTGCCTTTGAGGACTTCTTCTAATGCAGAAACGTGTTTTGGATATCTGTCTTGTGCATCTTTAAATTCACATGGTCCCTCACAATTTCCTAAATGATATTCTAGACATACTTTTTTTGGGAGAGTTTTACAGATTCTAATTTGAAAAGCTTTTCTTAATGTACCAATTGTAAGTAATTTTGAGCTGACTTGAGTAAATGGACCAAAAGTTTTTCCTTTACCTAAAAATTTTCCAACCCTAGTTCTTCTTGCCACTAAAAGTCTCGGATATTTTCCATCAGAGATTCGAAGATATGTGTATCTTTGTTGATCTTTTAATTCAATATTAAATCTTGGACGATGTTTTTTAATCATATTTGATTCTAAAAGAAAAGCTTCACTCTCATTATCAGTCAAAATGAATTCAATATCTGAAATATTTTCTACTAGTTTTTGGGTCTTGTAATTCTGATTTTTTAGAAAATATGATTTGACTCGATTTTTTAGATTTTTTGCTTTTCCAATATAGATAATTTTTCTTTCGTAATCTTTCATTAAATAGATTCCAGGATTAGTAGGAATTGTGATTTTTGAGATATGAAAAGTCATTTTTTTAATAATTTTTTCAAATATTTTCCAGTATAGCTTCCTGGTGTCTTTGCAACATCTTGTGGAGTTCCAGTAGAGACAATTTTACCTCCTTCATCACCTCCTTCGGGTCCAAGATCAATTAACCAATCTGAATTCTTGATTACATCCATGTTGTGCTCAATTACTACTACGGTATTTCCCAAGTTTACCAATCGATTAAGTACGTCTAGCAATTTTTGAACATCAGCAAAATGCAAGCCAGTTGTAGGCTCATCTAGAATATAAAGTGTCTTTCCAGTACCTCGTTTTGATAGCTCAGAAGCAAGTTTTACTCTTTGAGCTTCACCACCAGATAATGTAGTAGATGATTGTCCTAGTTTGATATAACCCAACCCAACATCATAAACTGTCTGTAATTTTCGTTTTATAGCAGGAATGTTCTCAAAGAAATTCAATGCCTCATAAACTGTCATATTTAAAATATCTGAGATGTTTTTACCTTTGAATAATACAGATAATGTTTCAGAGTTGTATCTTTTTCCTTTACATTCATCACATTTTACATACACATCAGACAGAAATTGCATTTCAATTTGTTTTACTCCATCACCATCACATGCAAAACATCTTCCATCAGCTACATTAAATGAAAATTGTCCTGGAGCATATCCACGCTCTTTTGATAATTCAGTATGAGCATAAAGTTCTCTAATAGGAGTAAAGGCACCGATATAAGTTGCAGGGTTTGAACGTGGAGTTCTGCCAATGGGGGATTGATCAATTGCAATTACTTTATCGATATTTTCTAAACCAATAATCTCTTTGTGATTTCCGGGTCTTACATTTGATTTGTAAAAATGGTTTTGCAGGGTTTTAAGTAAAACATTATTAATCAAAGTAGACTTTCCAGAACCAGAAACACCAGTTACAGCTACAAAAAGACCTAATGGAATTTCAACGTCAATTTCTTTTAGATTATTTTCGGATGCTTTTGTAATAATTAATGAACCAGAACGATTACGAATTTTGTTTTGTAGATGTATCAAAGATTTGTTCTTGAGATAATCACCAGTGACTGATTTGTGTCCATTAAGGATTTTGTTTACTGTTCCCTCAAAAACCACATTACCGCCATGTACACCAGCACCAGGACCTAAATCTATTAGCCAGTCTGAATTTCGTATAATTTCTTCGTCATGCTCTACAACAATTACTGTATTTCCAAGATTTCGTAGCTTTGTTAGCGTTTTAATGAGCCGTTCATTATCACGTTGGTGCAATCCAATTGTTGGTTCATCAAGAACATACAAAACACCAGTCAGATTAGAACCAATTTGAGTTGCTAATCTAATTCGTTGAGATTCACCACCAGACAGTGTGGAACTTGACCTGTTTAATGTAAGATAATTTAATCCAACATTCATTAAAAATTCTAGTCGTTCTTTGATTTCTTTGAGAATATCTCTTGCAATGTATTGTTCATTTTTAGTCAATTTTAATGTAGAGAAAAAATCATAACAGTGATCAATCGATAGATCACAAACATCTATGATTCCTTTATCGTTGATTTTAACTGCAAGTGATTCTGGTTTTAGTTTTTTACCATTGCATGTATTACATGGAGTATCTCGCATGAATTGCTTTAACCACTCACGTTTAGATTCAGAATCAGTTTCCATGAATACGCGTTGTAGGTTTGCAAGTACTCCTTCAAATGCATTAGTATATTGCCAAGATGAATCTCCCGATTTTGAACGATATTGAAAATCAATCAAATCATCTGTTCCATTTAAGACAATCTTTAGATGTTTTGATTTTATTTTTTCAATTGGAGTCATTAAATCAAAACCAAATTTTTTTCCAACAGCCCTTAATGCTTGTCTTCGAAATGATGAAAACCGTCCACTCCATGGGACAATAGCACCATCTAAAATTGACTTTGTTTTATCTGGAATTACTAAATCAGCATCAAACTCCATCTTTACACCTAAACCATTACATGTTTTACACATTCCAAATGGAGAGTTAAAAGAAAAGGTTCGAGGCTCTAGATCGCCCACAGTTAATCCACAATAAGGGCATGCATTGTTTTGTGAGAAAATTTTTTCTGTTTTATCAAATGCTATCATCACATCTCCCTTTGACGATTTAATTGCAGTTTGAATTGCCTCAAAAAGTCTAGATCTTTCAGATTTTTCAGTTGTGATTCTATCAACTACTATCTCAATATTATGCCATTTTTGCCTGTCTAATGATGGAATCTCCTCATCTAGGCTCAAAATGTCCCCATTTAGACGTATTCTAGAGTAACCATCTTTTTTGATTTGTTCAAATAGTTTTTCATATGTTCCTTTTTTTCTCTGAATTATAGGAGATAGAATCAAAATCTTTTTTCCTTTAAAATCTTTGAGAACAGAATCACAAATTGTTTCAATAGATTGAGTAGAAATTTTTCTTTTACAATTAGTACAATATGGAATTCCAATCCTTGCAAAGAGTAATCTCATGTAATCAAAAATCTCAGTAGTTGTACCTACAGTAGAGCGAGGATTTTTGTTAGTAGTTTTTTGTTGAATAGAAATTGCAGGAGACAAACCTTCAATAGAATCAACATCAGGCTTATCCATCATTTCTAGAAATTGACGTGCATATGCGGAAAGCGATTCAACATACCTTCTCTGACCTTCTGCATAAAGAGTATCAAAAGCTAAAGTAGATTTTCCAGAACCAGATAACCCACTAATAACAACTAGTTTATTTTTTGGAATATCAATATCTAAATTTTTTAGATTGTGATGTCGTGCTCCACGAATCTTTAGTTTATTTTCTGGCATTTTTTAGTTGAATCTCCCTTTCTATTCTTTTTATTCTATCTCGACATTCTATTGCACGCTCAAAGTCTAAATCCTCAGAATATTTTTTCATTTGTGCTTCTAAATCAATAATATCAGTGGTGAGATCATAAGTAGACTTTAGTTTTGATTCATCTAATGTTGTTGTTTGTTCTGGAACTGATTTTATGATTGTTCTAGGAATAATGTTATATTTTTGATTATATTGCATTTGTTTTTCTCTACGACGTTTAGTTTCATCTATAGCATTAGTCATTGATTGTGTAATATTATCAGCATACATTATCACAGTTCCATGTTCATGTCTTGAAGCACGACCAAATGTTTGAATCAAGCTAGTAAAGTTTCTCAAAAATCCTTCCTTATCAGCATCCAAAATTGCGACTAAAGATACTTCAGGAATATCTAATCCCTCTCGTAGAAGATTAATTCCAACAAGAACATCAAATTCCCCTAAACGTAATTGTCTGATTATCTCAGTTCGTTGCAACCCCTCAATTTCTGAATGCATGTAACGCACTCTAACTTGTTTTTTTGATAAATATTCAGCCAAGTCTTCGGCCATTCTTTTGGTTAGAGTGGTAACTAAAACACGCTCAGAATTCTCTACTCTTTTGTTGATTTCTTTGATTAAATCATCCAGTTGACCTTTAGTAGGCCTAACCTCAACATTAGGATCAAGTAAACCAGTAGGTCTAACTAGTTGTTCAGCAATTTTTGAAGAGATTTTTCGCTCATATTCAGAAGGGGTAGCAGATACAAATATTGTATTTTTGATGTACTCTTCAAACTCTTCGAATTTTAATGGACGGTTGTCATATGCACTTGGAAGTCTAAATCCATAAGTTACTAGTTCTTTTTTTCTAGAATAGTCACCCTTGTACATTCCATGGAGTTGTGGTAGAGATACATGAGATTCATCAATTACCAAAAGATAATCATCTCCAAAAAAATCCATCAAACAAAATGCTTTTTCTCCAGCTTTTCTTCCATCAAAATGCCTAGAATAATTTTCAATTCCAGAACAGTAACCTAATTCTTCAATCATTTCTAAATCATATTTTGTTCGCATCTCAAGTCTTTGATTTTCTAATTCATTTAATTCAGGTAAACGTTTTTTTAATTCTTCTTTTATAGATTTAACAGCTTTTTCTCTAACATCTTTTGCAATAAGATAATGTTTGGCAGGGAAAATTTTAATTTGTGAAATTTTCTTCTTTTCTTTTAGTGATACATGATCAAGTACAGTAATTTTTTCTACTTCATCACCAAACAAAGAAATTCTAATTAGATCTTCAGAATATGCAGGAGTAACATCAATTGTATCACCTTTAACTCGAAAGTTTCCTGATGCAACCTCAGTATCATTTCGTTCATATCTAGCATCAATAAATTTTCGAATAATTTCATTTCGTTTAATTGTATCACTAGTGCTAATTGTTATTGCCAAGTCTTCCCAATCTTGAGGATTTCCAAGTGAGTAGATACAAGAAACTGTTGATATAATTATCGTAGGCTCTCCTGAAAGTAGCATTGCAGTTGCCTCTAGCCTTAATTTTTCAATTTTTTCATTGATTTGAGTATCTTTTTCGATATAGGTGTCTGTTTGAGGAAGATAACTTTCAGGTTGATAATAGTCATAGTATGATACAAAATATCCAACATTGTTTTTTGGAAAAAATTGTTTTAATTCTGAATAAAGCTGTGCTGCAAGAGTTTTGTTATGAGATATTACCAATGTATTTTTTCCAGTCCTAGCAATGACATTTGCAACTGAAAAGGTCTTGCCACTTCCTGTAACTCCAAGTAATGTTTGAACTGTTCCTTTTTTAACGCCTTCAACTAGTGTATCAATTGCTTGTGGTTGATCTCCAGTAGGATCAAAATCGGACGCTAGTTCAAATTTGGATATTTGTTCCAATACATAAGATTCTCAAAAACTGAACTTATAGCTAACGTTTGTCAAGTAAAAACCAGAGGTCAAATCTGATTTTAATTACAATTAGATTTTGAGTCATATTTTGGATTACAAATTTCACAATCTAAAAGACATTTGTCGACTGGACAATATCCACAAATCTGTTTTTTTGGTTTTGATTCATCCAACTATCCATTTACGACTAAATTGAACTTATAGCTAACGAATATTGAATAACCCGTGATATCAAACTGAGATTACCATACAGGTTCATCAACCATTTTTAGTCCATCATCAGTCACTTCAAAACCCATGATTTTTAGAGTTTGTTTAGATGATGGAAAATTTTTTTTCAAAATCTTTTTTGCTAAATCCATTCTATCTGCAGAATTCAGGTCTTGACCAATTTTGTATTTACCATGTATTGTTTCTGGAATTATTTTAATTACAATAACAGCATCTAAAACTCGCATATCTGATTTAATTGGATCATATTGTCCCTCTGGCTGATATTTCTCCATTAACCCATTAAGTGCAAGTGTTTTTTCTTCTCTATCAATAACAAAAGAGGCAATTCCTTTGATTACAACACTAATGTACAAAGTATCTGCCAAAGATGCATCAAGAGGATCCTCAAAATAAGAGGGAAGGAATTCTAGTTCTCTATCTACCTCAAAACCAACTTTGTTGCTGCGAGAAATATTATCTAATTTTTCACCTTTAACATGAGAGTGTATGTAGATAGCGTCATTTAGAAAAACAAAATTCATTGGAATTATTTGTGGAAACCCATTTCCATCAATGCTGGAAATTCTACCAACATGTTCTTCTCTAAGAAATTCTTTAATTTTTTCAAATGAATTAATTTTCAAGATTCCAATTAGTTGCAACAGTTGAATTACAAAAAATCATTTTATAAATCCAGAGTACAAATACTCAAAATAGGACAGCAAGTAAATGAAAAAACATACTCAAACTAGAAGAAAATAGTCTAAATCAAAAAAGAAGCCTAATCTGTTTCGTCTAGTTCTTTTGCCAATGCTTTGATTTCTAAAATTTTGCATTCTAATTCTGTGCATTCATTTTTGAATTCTGTACTCATAGGAAGTAATTATAAAAATAATCAAAAAGGAAGAACATTCTAAAATTTGACTCAAATCATCCAAACTTTTCATTAATGAAAACTGATAAAATATAGGAATATCTCAAGACAACTCATGTATGAAAGAGACCAAGAACGAGAAGACATCACACAGCAAGTTTTAGATGTTTTAGAAAAATGGGGTTCTGAATCAAGATTCATCTGGTTTAGAGAATTACATAGAATTACAGATATTGACAAAGGCTTACTTCGAAATATTATCAATGAGTTAAAAAAATCAAAAGAAGTTAAAGATATGCATGGAACAAACAATAGAATATTTTTTTGTCTTAAAAAATATTACATCAAATGTAGAGATGTAGAATTTAGATACAAAGGAAAAGCAATTATGTTAAGAGATGGAAGTAAAACAAAAATTATTCAAGGTGAAACAAAATCCACAGAACGTACAAGAAAAAGATTAGCAAAACAACAAAACAAACGCAGATCTAAACCATTTACAAAAGCAAAAAATAAAAGACCGCACAAGTCATAAATTAAAAAGAATCTTCAGCTTGTCTTCTAACAAGATTAGACTCTGCACGTTTGAGTTTTGCAGATTCAGTAACATCTTCAGTCATATCATATAGATGATGAAGTTCCATATTTGGAGTCAACTCATCTTCCTTTTCAGATTCTAAATCAAGTTCGATATTTGCCAAGATTTCAGCATTTTCTTCTAAAATATCAAGGCATTTTTTTACGGACTCTGGAAGTTCGTCATCCATCATATTTACTAATAACAAGTAAAGTAAATGATTTTCTGTATGTAATAGAATAGAACGTCTTATTGTTTGGCTTTTTCTCTGAGTACTGGCATTACATGACTTGCAAATTTGTCAATAGAACCAAAGTAATTCTTTCCCCAGAATCTAATTACAAAATGATTCACACCAGCTTTCATAAATCTCTCAAATATTGAAATTATATCATCAGGAGTGCCAACTGCAGTTGAAGAGCGAGCAATTGGATCTGGGATCTTTGTTGCAGCTTCTCTCATCTTTACAATCCAAGATTGATCAGACATTGAATATTCTGTAAAGTATTTGACAAAATCAAATCCTTCAATTTCTTTTAATCCGTGAACTCTAAGTACTTCAGGCTTGAACAAACTTACTTTAACTGCCTCTTTTATTTTTGCCCAAGATTCTTCTGCATCTTCAGAAAAGTATACATCAATATCAAGTGCAAATTGGAAGTTATCTTTTTCTTCTTGTGTTCTGTTATTTTCATCCATTGATTTTGTAATTTGTGCTTTGTGATCTACAAAGAGTTCTGGAGTATAACCAATTGGCAACCAACCATCACCAAGTTTTCCAGTTAATCCAAGTGTACGTTTACCACCAGATGCCATGTAAGTTGGTGGACGTGGTTTTCTAATTGGAGGTGCTTGTAAACATGCACCTTCAAGTTTGTAATATTTTCCTTCGTAACTTACTACGTTATCAGGAGTTGATTCATACAATTTATGAATAAGTTCAATTTGTTCCTCCCATTTTGAAACCGGTTTTTCAAATGGGATACAAAATTCTTTTAGATTTTGAGCCTCACCAGCACCAATACCAAGAATAGCTCTACCTTTTGAAACTCTATCAAGAGAAATAGCAGCCAGTGCAATGTTGGATGGATGTCTTCGGATTGCATCAGTTACACATGTTCCTAGTTCTACATTGTTTGTAACTGCAGCAATTGCAGACAACATAATCCAAGGATCCAAAACAATAGCATTTTTCCATTGTGGTACATTGGTGTGGTCCATATAGAAAATAGAATCATAACCAGTTTTATCGGCAAGTATACAAGCTGTTAGAATTTGATCTTCAGTATATCCGGCTCTAGCTACATTTAGTCCATTTTGAATACCAAATTTTAGCTTTTTTTCAGTCACGTACACTTACGACAGAATGTTAGAATAAATAAGTTTAATCAGCTGCCAATTTCGCAGTTTATCAAGAAAATAGAAAAAAGGTAAAAAAAATTTGAATTTTTTACAAATTACCTGCTTTGATACCTTCAAGACATTGAATGACATCATCTTTTGATATTGGAATTGGGTTTGGATCCAAATGTCCTTTATCAGTCATAACAACATCTGCAGCTTCTGAAACATCAGCTTTGAGTTCTAATTTATCAAAACCAAGTTTTTCCATAGCTTCTTTGAATCGATCATAAAAGATTGACTTGTTATGCTTGTGCGCAATTGTAGTACAAGAAGACAGTGAATAACCATGTGGTACACCTTCATTTGAGAATACATAGGACAAAGCATGTCCAAGGGTTGTAGAGCAATTTCCAAATCCCATTCCAGATAACATTGAACCATATGGATAATTTTCTGGTTTGTCATTCATAATTGCATCATAAAGAATCTCAAATGCTTGTTTACATAGAGTTCTAGTCAAGTCATTACCAAGTTTGCTATCATAGCCCTCAGTAGCTTGAGCACATGCATCGCAAACAGAATTTTTGAGGACTTGTTCTGGAGTTCTATTCATAAAATATGAATCAACTACAGCCATGTCAGCCAAGAATCTGTCTTCGTGTAACAATTTCTTTTTTCCATCAAATTTCAGAACGCAATAAGTTGTCATTTCAGCTCCAGTTCCAAAGGTTGTTGGAATTAAGATCTTCTCTACTCCAAAATCTTGGGCAGAATATTTCACTACATCCATTGAACTTCCACCACCTAATCCAATTAGGACAGATGGCTTCTTGTCTTTGAATTCTGAAATCAAATTATTGACATCATCAATTGATGGTTCAGGTTTTACTTTATCATACAGCATGTAATCCTTAATTCCCATTTTTGCTAACCATTTGTCAGAAAGTTCTGGAGGAACTGTTGTGACAACAAGGGCATTTTTAGGATACTCTGTTTGACCAAGTGCATCTTCTCCAAAGTTGATAACTTTTGGAATGCGTATTGTGTGCATAAGTCAAAGACATTATTGATTATTATTATATCTTACATTATTGAGTGAGTAGTATGATCATCCAAAATTTCAATGATTTAGCAACTACTGATAAGAAAAAGGATTGTCTAGAAATTTTGGAAGTAGGTCTTCAAGCAGCAAACCCAGAAAATATCATTCCAAAATATGTTACACCTAATGAAATCAAGATTGGAGATAAATCAATCAATATTGAAAAATATTCTAACATCTATTCGGTTGCATTTGGAAAAGCTGGCGATTCCATGACAAGAGCACTTAATGCAATAATTCCCATAAAAAGTGGGATTGTGGTAATTCCCAAAGGCTCTAAATCAATAATCAAAGGTAAAAAGTTTCAAATTTTTAATTCCAGACATCCTAAACCAGACCAGACAAGCGTAAAGGCAGCAAAAGAAGTCATGAAGTTTGTCCAAAATAAGCGAAGTGATGAATTAATAATTTTTCTTGTTTCAGGAGGAGGATCATCACTTCTTGCAATGCCAAATGAGATAACACTTGATGATAAAATTCATGTTACAACTGTTCTGTTAAAATCAGGTGCAACAATTCAGGAATTTAATTGCATTAGAAAGCATCTATCAAAAATCAAAGGTGGTAAATTAGTTGAGAATATGAAATGCCAAGGAATAGGTCTGATAATGTCAGATGTTGAAGGAGATGATCTTTCATCTATTGCATCAGGAACAACATACATGGATGATACGACATATGCAGACGCATTAAAAATTATAGAGAAATATAAAATAAAATGGAAAATGCCCATAGAAGTTTTACAAATTTTAGAGAATGGTAAAATAAAAGAAAGTTCAGAAACACCAAAAAAAGCAAAGATTGAAAATCAAATTATTGCAAACAACAATGATTGTCTAGAAGCAATGCAAAGAAAAGCTAAAGAAATAGGATATGAAGTTTGCACAATGCAGGTTTTCGGCGACATTAAAGATGTAGTGACAAAAATTCTTGAGAACATTTCGGAGAACCAAAAAAAATGTCTTATTTTTGCTGGTGAACCAACAGTAAGGGTTCTTGGAAAAGGAATGGGAGGAAGAAATCAAGAACTGGTTTTGCGAATATTAAAAAATACTCAAAAATTAAAAAAAATAGTCATTGCATCTATTGGTACAGATGGAATAGATGGAAATTCTGTTTTTGCAGGAGCCATTACAGAGAACACCAGAATAGATTCATCAGTAATGAAAGAGTTTCTCAAAAACAGTGATTCAGGTAGATTCTTTCAAAAACAAAAAGGAAGCATTGTAACTGATTTTACTCACACAAATCTTATGGATATAGGCGTAATTTTGAGTTGAAAATTGTCTAAAACTTGAATTAGAAATTTCACAAATTAGAATATCTTACACGATCTTTTAGTAGAATAAAAAGTATTAACTCCAGATATTTCCATGTTAGAAAAACAATTCAATATGAACAAAGTCGGGTTTGAATAGCAAAAGGTTTCTTGATAATATTGTAAGATACTATTTTTATAATATCGTAATATACAATTAGCATATGAAAGTTGGGATCTTGGTGCATGCCAAAGACAAAAATGATTAGAAATGAGCTTAATTAATGCTAGAACAAGATTATCAATAACAGTAATAGTAATTGTAGCAATCATAGCAATTGGAGTTATTATTTATCTAAGTGGTAGTGGTACCGGTAGTATTTCAAGCCCCATTATTGGTACTAGTTCTAGTGTTACTAGTTCTAGTGTTACTAGTTCTAGTGGTACTCAGACAGCACCTATTAGGTCGCCATACTTTGAAACACTACAACCTCCAAGTGGTCCAACACCTCACACATGGACTCTAGTAGGAGAGATGCTACCCCTGGCTTGAATATAACAACTATTCAACCTGTAGATGGAAATGGCAATCCTGTTGGAGACCCGATTAGCGTAATAACTGGTGAACCAACCCAACAAGGTACATTCACATTTTCTATCGAAGTCACAGATGGTAATGGAAATACTACAACAACTAATCATACCATCGAAGTAGATTTCCCACCAACTGGAGGATATGTGATAATGGATTACCTCCAACTTCTCCATGTAGTCCATCACATTCAATATCTATTGATTCATGAGATGGTCAAACAGGATTAGTTAACGATGCACTTCCTCAACCATTGAAAGTTAAGGTAACCCCTGCTGAAGCTGGTATAGGAATAGCTTGGAAAGTTATGTCAGGTGATGGTAAATTCAAGAGCTGGACGACTACTACAGATGCAAGAGGTATCGCTGAAGCAGAATATGTTTTAGGTCCTAATGCAGGATCTCCAACAGGTTCAAGTAACACAATAAAAGCTACCTTAATGCAAGGAACTACAACAGGTTCAACACACATAGCTCCTAGTGTAACGTTCACAGCAACTAGTCAGAATCCTACTATAACAATAGAAAACAATAATCAAAGAGTGTCATTTGGAAGTGCAATCGAAAAACCTCTAATTGTTATTGTTAAAGATCCTAACGGTGTTCCAATAGAAGGGACAAAAGTTACATTTGAACATCATCGTACCTCTCAAACTCCTAATAGTCCAGACCCAACTCCTTACCCCGATAGGGTTTCTCAAAAGGTAGGTGGAGTATTTACTGATCATGAAGGAAAAGCAAGAGCGATTGTGGGATTTGATGATCATAATCCAGGGAATTATACCTTCAAAGCAAAATTACCAGAGTTTGGTACTAGCGAAGTAGATTTTAGAACTATAGTTACTCCAATCGGTTCTCTTTTTGCTGCTAAAAATAATTTCACAAAAATATCAGGAGAAACAATCCAATTAAAACTCACTTCTACAACCTGTCCAGGAACTGTTTCTTGGGCAAAACTTACAGCCGATGGAGTTCTGTCTCACACAAGTACAACAGTAACTCAACCTACTTGTGAAACACAAGTTGATTACACATTTGGACCTGACAGGTTTCCAGATATAGTTAGTGCAACCTTAGGTTCCACAATTTATTTTGATATAACTCATCCAAATGTAGAAGTTCTTGATATAAAATTTTTAGGAAATGTTGATCTAAGATATGATGCAACAAATGATATACCCAATCAACCTGAGTGGAGAAAACATTATGATGCACAAGATGTGAATCATCCAATTGCCTATGTGAAAGATACTTCTGGTCAAAATAGTTTAGGAGTTGTAGTTAGGGCAGATGTAGAAATTCAATCCGCAGACATAAATGCTGTTGTGTTAGATGGGAATGCATTACAGGAAGTAGTGACTTCTACAATACAATTTGGGCCTGGATTATTTTCCCAAATAATTAGTTTTAATGGACAGACAGCAAGTGATGTTTCTAAAAAAGATGTAACATGGCTTTGGAAGGTATCTAATATGAATGATCTTGGTAGCCAACCAAAAAATAGCATATCTAGTGGTTCACATACTGTATATACGTTATTGCAAAACCCACAAGATCCAATGAGCGAACCACGGACAAAAGTATTGGATCATTCTACATCTTCGTCATGGCAGGAGGTTCTACATCCGCAGCACAAGCAGCAACAAAAATTGTAGAGAAGGCTTACAATTCCACTGGTTTTATTTACGATACAGGTACGGGACAAACCATACTCGATAATGTACAAACATTTCTCCTTACTTCCTTTCTAAACCATCTTACCATTGGCGGCACGATGGAATGCAATTGTTATGGTAGTAATCACGTAGTTGTAACTTTCGCTAATGCCATAGGAGCCAATATGAAAACAAAATTCATTGGACCTGCAGGAATGGTCAATGCTGCCGGTATTGTCACTCCTGGAATCTCAAGGGATTTCAGAATAATTCAAGGAAATAGTAATCCCGCTATTACTTTTACTCCTACTACTCTCAAAGTTCTCCCACCGCTTAACATAATTGATCCTGTAGGAAAAGAAGCCAAACCTACCAATAATGTATTTAAGAGACCCTTAATACATCATGATGCACGGACAGGAGTTTTTGCAAACCACATGTTTGCTGCTATCGGAAATAATGTTTATGATGCGATGCTGAAGTTGACATTGGACGTCCTCGAGATATACTTGCAAACAGTAGATGGGAAAGTACATCAAATTACACATTCTAGGAAATAATTATTTTTGTTATTTCTAAAATAATACACAATCATTTTCACAAAGAAATATTTGAGAGTTTCAATTGATATGATTGGTTTGTA